>DATLVQ010000509.1:0-10818 GCA_035577325.1 Bryobacteraceae bacterium
ACGTGATAAACCTGCTCCTCGCGCGCGGCGCCGATGTCAACGCCGCCAACAAATCCGGCGCCACACCCCTGCATGCGGCGCTAGCCAATGGGTTTGACAACGTGGCATCCGCGCTGCGGGCTCACGGCGCGAAGTAGTTTAATGCGGCGCCACCGGACAAGAGAGCGTCTGGTTTCCCTCAGCGTCCGGGCTTAACGCAACAAATCCCCGAGATACCCGCTCAGCTCCGTCCACTATATCGTTCTACGCGTGCGCTCTCTGGAAACTACAGCCGTGCTGGCAGACGCCGCCGATGTGCTGAGCGATCAACTGCGCCTGCACCTCAAACGCCTGGCGCTGGTGCTAAAGCCACATGCTGCGGACATCGACGCGCGCTTTCGCAAGCGTTTACTCAAAGTCCGCTATGACGCCCGGCAGATTAAGACGCTATGCGAGATCACGCCCGGCGCCGCGGCGCGCATTTTGGCCTCCGACCGGCCGTCGGCGGATTTCTTCGAGCTCGTCGAGTACAGCGGCCGCCGCCTGGCGAAGTTGAATGTGCCGCCCGCGCGTATCGTGCGGGCGCTGCGGGAATACGATCGCGTCCTCGATCCGGTCCTGGCCCATTCCCATCCCGACGAGTACAAGAACTTCCGCTGGGCCCGCGAGCAGCTGCAATTCTGCATTATTCTAACCCTCAATAACGCGTATTACCAGGTGCGCGAAGCCGAAACACAGGCATTCTACAGCCTGTTCCACGCGGAGCTGCAAGCCGGGAGCCTGGATGATCTCCTGCGCCGGTTTCTCGCGACACTCATGCGGTTCTGCCATGCCGAAAATGGCCGGCTGACGCTTTTCGATGGCGCGCCCGGTGCGGCGCCAAAGCCCAGACTTCTTCGCCGGTTGGCTAAAGCCCGGCTGATCGCCCGGGGAAAAGAAGCCGACGCGCTGATTCTCGATCCCGAGCTGCGGTCTCGCTACCCCTGGTTCTGGTCCGTGCCTCTGGCCACTAACGGCCACGTAGCCGGGTTGCTGCAGCTCGCCTTTTCGACCGAATACCACTGGCTTCCCCGCGAGTTGGAGTTGCTGGACGCCGCTGCCGAGCGTTGCCTGCGCAGTGCTGAAAAGGCCCGTCTCATGGAAGATCTGGCGCGCCGTGAGGAGCAGGTTCGCCAGTTGGGCGAACACATGATGGAAGTCGAGGAAGAAGAACGCCGCCGTATCAGCCGCGAGCTACACGATGAAGCCGGCCAGTCGCTGCTGTGCATCCGGCTGAAGCTGGAAATGCTCGGCGAGACAGCCCCGGAACCTTTGCGGCGGTCGCTGGCCGAGACCCGCGAGATGACCGAGCGCACCATCGCCGAGATCCGGCGTATTATCGCGGCGTTAAGTCCGGCGGTTCTGGAGCAATTGGGCCTCGCGGCCGCGCTTCGCCAGTTGGCCAACAGGTTTCGCGGCATTTATCCCGGACGGGTCCGGCTGCACTTGCCGTCCCCGCTTGGCAAGCTGCCCAGGGAGACCGAAATTGCCGCATTCCGCCTGGTGCAGGAATGTTTCCACAACATCGCCAAGCATTCTGAGGCTTCCACCGTAAACCTTTCTTTGCATCGTACCGATGGATTACTAAGGCTGAACGTCGAGGATGACGGTGTCGGCTTCGAGGTGAAAGGAGCGCTCGAGAAGCAGGGATCCTTCGGCTTAGCGGGTATGCGGGAACGCGTGGCCCTGCTGGGCGGCAAATTGGAGATTACGAGCCGTCTCCGGCGCGGCACCATGATTTCGGTGGAGCTTCCGGTGCGGATGGCACAACCGAAAAGGCCCGAAGCTGGAGCCTCCGAGAGCATATAACGAGTATGGCCAAGATTCGAGTTTTTCTAACCGATGATCACACGCTGTTCCGCCAGGGGATCAAGACTCTGATCGATTCCGAGCCGGATATGGAGATCGTGGGCGAAGCGGCAAACGCCATTGAGG
This sequence comes from Bryobacteraceae bacterium, assembly GCA_035577325.1. Classification (GTDB taxonomy): domain Bacteria; phylum Acidobacteriota; class Terriglobia; order Bryobacterales; family Bryobacteraceae; genus QHXW01. The sequence continues at coordinate 1,954 of DATLVQ010000509.1, forward strand.
CGATCGCGTTAACCCCGGAAGCCCATCCGGACGTCGTCCTCATGGATATCGGCATGGCGGGGTTGAGTAGCTTCGAGGCCACGCGGCAGATCCGCAAGGGGCGTCCGGAAACCCGCATCCTGTTTCTCACCATGTATGACGATGAAGACTACCTGGTGGAATGCATGGAGTCCGGTGCCTCGGGTTACGTGCTGAAGGACAGTCCGGCGTTGCAGTTGCTGAACGCCGTCCGTGAAGTCCATCGCGGCGGCAGTTACCTGAGCCCGCGCATGTTATCGCAATTAGTAGACGACTTCCGCTCGCGCGTGAAGTCCACACAGCGGCTGCCGCGCTTCGCCACGCTCACGCAGCGCGAAAAAGAAGTTCTTAAACTGCTGGCGGAGGGCAACTCGGTCAAGGAAATTGCCTGCACCCTCAATCTGAGCGTCAAAACCGTGGAAGCGCATAAATTCAACCTCATGCGCAAACTGGACATCCATAACAAGGCGCAACTGGTGCAATACGCCGTCCAGAAGAAGGTCATCAAGATCCCCGTTCCGGTGATTTAAGCCTCGCCGCCGAAGAGCCTCGCTAAGAACCAGCAGCCGTTTAACGACATTTGAAAAAACAAATAACCCCTTTTCTTGTTGGCGTTCATTCTCGTTCATCTGCGGACACGCCGGTTTCTTTCGCAGCCTGATTGATTCCTCAGTCTTATCCCATCGGCTGCGAAACCAATCGCCGGCCCACACTCTGTTCTTTCGACAACGTGACTCGTGGCTCGTATCAGGCCAATGTCGCGTCGCCACTGATAGAATCACTACATGGTTCCACTCACGCGCCGGGAGTTTGCAGCGGCGCTCGCGGCCCCGCTTGCAGCCTCTTCCGGCCGTCCCATCCGCCTCGGTGGACCCATCTATCACAAGAGTGATGCCCCCCGCGAACTGGCGCGCGAGCACCGACGGTTGGGCTATAGTGCGGCGTATTGTCCCGAGGCCAAGGTCGACGACGCAGCCCGCATCCGTGAAATCGAAAGGGCCTTCGCCGCCGAAAATGTCGTGATCGCCGAGGTCGGCGCATGGGTCAACATGCTCGACCCCGACGCCCAAAAGCGTGCCAAAAACCTGCATTACGTCAGCGAGCGCCTGGCTCTGGCCGAGGCCGTCGGTGCGCGGTGCTGTCCCGATATCGCCGGCTCCTATAACCCAACCGTCTGGTACGGGCCGCACCCGAAGAACCTTTCGCAGGAATTTTTCGATGCTACGGTCGAAAACTGCCGCCATGTGATCGACGAAGTCAAGCCCAAGCGCACGAAGTTCACCATAGAGATGATGGGCTGGAGCATTCCCGACGGGCCTGACTCTTATCTGCGGTTGATCCGCGCCGTCGATCGCCCGGCATTCGCCGTCCATATGGACGTATGCAACGGCATTAATAGCCCGGTGAAGTTTTATCGGAGCGCCGAATTCATCCGCGAGTGTTTCTCTAAGCTGGGCCCCTGGATCGCTTCCTGCCATGCAAAAGACCTGCAATGGATTACGGAATTGAATGTGCATTTTCTCGAAGTCGTGCCCGGCCGCGGCGAGGTGGATTATCGCGCCTACCTGACGGAGCTTTCGAAGCTCCCCGTTGACGCGCCGCTGATGCTGGAGCATCTGAAGACGGCCGAGGAGTACGACGAAGGCAAGCATTACATCATGAAAGTAGCGAGCGAGCTGGGGCTCGCATTCGCTTAGAGGATGATTATGAACAGACGAACATTTTTAGCCGCCGGCGCTGGCGTGGCCGCCATGAGTTCCGCCATGAGGCCGGCCCAGGCATCGGCGCGACTGCCCATCAAGAAAGCTGTCGAGTTCGAAATGTTGCCCAAAGACATGAGCATCGCTGACCGTTTCCAGATGGCGCATGACGCCGGGTTCGCCGAAATCGAATGCCCGACCATGCCCGACGAGCATGAAGCCGAAGACGTCAAGAAAGCGGCGGAAAAGACCGGGCTGCGCATTCATTCCGTCATGAACATGGCGCACTGGCAGTATCCGCTGTCATCGGCCGACCCCGCCGTCGTGGCGGAGAGCGTGAAGGGCATGCAAACCAGCCTGCGCAACGCCCATTTCTGGGGCGCCGACACCGTGCTGCTGGTTCCAGCCGTGGTGAACGCCCAAACCAGCTATCACGACGCTTGGGTGCGCTCGCAGGAACAAATCCGCAAGTTCATCCCCATGGCCCAGGAATTGAAAGTGATCATCGGTATCGAAGAGGTCTGGAACAAGTTTCTGCTCAGCCCGCTCGAAATGGCACGGTACATCGACGAGTTCAACAGCCCGTGGATCCGCTCCTATTTCGACGTCGGCAACGTGGTGATCTTCGGTTATCCGCAGGACTGGATTCGGACCCTCGGCAAGCGCATCGTGAAGCTCCATATCAAGGACTTCAAATTCGAAAAGCGCGAAGTGGCCGAATGGGTCCCGCTGCGCGAGGGCGAAATCAAATGGCCCGAAGTCTACAAAGCCCTCGCCGACATCGGCTATACCGGATCCGCCACGGTTGAGCTCAACGGCGGAGATGCCGCATACCTCAAAGAGGTCAACCGCAGGTTCGATCTGATCCTGACCGGCGCATAATGCGCCAACTGTTATGGCCGGGTCGCTTGCGGACTGCGTATGCCGGTTCAGCGGATATATAGGAGGTTGCCGTAAATGGCCAAATTTCTCATCGGCGTCTTGACCGGAATCATACTTCTCGGCTTGTTTCTCGTCATCGCGGTCTTCGCCCTGGCGCGCATGCGGGAAAAGCCGCCCGCCGTCGCCGACGGTTCGACGCTGGTGCTGGACCTAGAGGGCGAAATCCCCGAGCGCGCTCCCGTCGAGTTCCCAATTCCCTTCCTGCAGCGCCGCACTCCCCTTTCCGTGGCGGATGTCTGGGGCACGTTGCGCAAGGCCACCACCGATGGCCGCATCCGCGCCATCATTTTCGAGCCGCGCGACCTTTCGATCGGCTGGGGCAAGCTCGAGGAGATCCGCGCAGACCTCGAAAACTTCCGCAAGTCCGGCAAGCCGATTTACGCTTATCTCAAGACCCCCACTGCGCGCGAATATTACCTCGCCACCGCCGCCTCCCGTGTCTACATGGAATCCGAGGACGAGCTGAACCTCAAAGGCATGCGCTTCGAGCTGATGTACTTCAAGAAAACCCTCGACAAGCTGGGCATTCAGGTGGAAATGGAGCATGCCGGCAAATACAAGGACTTCGGCGACATGTTCACCCGCACCAACATGAGCCCCGAAACAAAAGAGGTCTTGAACAGCGTCATCGACGACCTATACGGCAATCTGATAAAACACATCGCCGAAGCCCGGAAGCGGCCTGCCGCTGAAATCCGCGCCACCATCGACGACGGCCCGTTTCTATCCCCCCAAGCTCGCGAAAAGGGCCTGATCGACGGCTTGCTCTATGAAGACCAGATGCTGGATGAGGTAAAGACTAAGCTGAATGCCGGCGATCTCAAGAAGATCTCGTTTCGCGATTACCTGAAGGTTCCCGTCCCGGCATCGGGCCCCGATGGCAAGCAGCAGATTGCGCTGGTTACGGGCGAGGGTGGCATTACCCGCGGCGGCGACGGCTCGGAATTTGCGGCCGATGCCGGCATTGGCTCCGAAGAATTCGTCAAACTGCTCCGCCGCGTGGGTTCTGACGGCGATATCAAAGGCGTGATCGTTCGCGTCGATTCGCCGGGGGGCGAAGTCTTCGCCTCCGACGCCATCTGGCGCGAGATGAACTTGCTCAGCAAGAAGAAGCCGATGGTGATCTCCATGTCCGACACCGCCGCCTCAGGCGGCTACTATATCGCCATGACCGGCGACCCCATAGTGGCCTATCCCGGCACTTTCACCGGCTCTATCGGCGTGGTGTTCGGCAAGGCAAACCTGCATGGCCTCTACGATAAGCTGGGCGTGAGCAAGGAGTTGCTCTCCCGCGGCCGTTTCGCCGACATCGACTCCGATTACCAACCCCTTTCGCCCGCCGGCCGCGATAAGCTGCGCAGCGCCATGGATGATAACTACCGCAGCTTCGTCACCAAGGTCGCCGAAGCCCGCCGCCGCAAGTTCGACCAGATCGAGCCCCTGGCGCAGGGGCGGGTCTGGCTCGGGTCGCAGGCCAAGGCTAACGGGCTGGTCGACGAGTTGGGCGGTCTCGACCGCGCCCTCGAACTCGTCAAGCAGAAGGCCAGGATCCCCAGAGGCCAGCGCGTTTCGCTCGTCCCCTACCCGCCCAAGCGCAGCGTGTTCGACATCCTGTTCGGGCAGACCGCCGAGAGCGCCATGGAATCGCGGCTGGGCGGCCTGTTCAAGGGCTGGCGGCTCCGGCTGTGGGCCCGCGGCGGGATGATGCGGCTGATGCCGTATACCATCGAGATCCACTAAATGGCCTATGCCAGTGAGTTCGTTGGAGCGGCACAACCGCTCCCTTTGGTCATGGCTCAGTATCGGTCACGCTTTGCTGAGCCGCGACCGGAGGAAGCGGCACTAACGTTCTGGCCGCGTCAGGCCACTGACCGCGTTAACTAACGTACATCGGGACATCGGCGACCGCGTATTTAGCGCAGCGCACGCTAAGATTCTTGGCTTGGCAATTCTGCCCGTCTGACTTAGCAAAAAAAATCTCGAAAATTCTTGCCACTATCCGTCGGCCTGCGTCATATTGAAATCAGGCGCATTTCACCGTATGTAGAGCGCATCACATCGGCCCCGGCAATCTGCAACGCCCGTGTCGCGCTCGGGTAAGGTTATGTGCCGGGACGTAGCCGATGGCGGAATCGCTGCTCTATTTCACCGAACTGCTGGGGCTGCCCGTGCTCGATGCGCGGGGCCGGCGCATCGGCCGCGTTCGCGATGCCGCCTTGGTTCCGCTGGTGCATCCCGCCCGCATCGACCGCTTTCTGGTAGGCGGCGGCTGGGCCTGGCTGAGCGTTCGCTTCGACCAGATCGCCTCCATCTCCCTGGATGGCATCCGCCTGGGCGAAGAAATCCTTACGCCCTATCATTCCGACGAGTACATGCTGCGCATCGGCCGGGACCTGCTCGACCAGCAGATTATCGACGTCAATGGCCGCAAAGTGGTCCGCGTCAACGACGTCACTTTCGAGGTTCGCCATGCAACCGGCAACGGGCATGGGAACGATCACGGCAACGGCCACGCTTCCAACGGCAACGGCCGCAACTGCCTCTACATCCTGGAAGTGGATGTCGGTATTCGCAGCATTTTCCGGCGCTTGCTGCAGGGCGTGCTCCCGTCCCGCCTCATCCGCAAGCTGCAGCGTGTCATTCCGCCCAATTCCATTCGCTGGGAATTCTGCAACATCGTTGAGCCCGACCCCCAGCGCCGTCTGCGCCTGAACATTTCGCACGAAAAGCTGGAAAAAATCCATCCCGCCGATCTGGCCGACATCGTCGAAGAGCTCGGTCCGGCGGAACGCGGAGCCATCTTCGAGAGTATTGACAGCGAAGTGGCGGCCGAGGCGCTGTCCGAAGTGGACCCCCGGATGCAGGCCCGGATTCTCGAATCCATGGAGCCCGAGAAAGCGGCCGACATCGTCGAGGAAATGGCGCCCAACGAAGCCGCCGACGTCCTCAAGGGCCTGGAAGAATCCACCTCGGAAGAAATCCTTGAAGAGATGGAGGTCGCGCCTGAATCCGAAGTGCGCGAACTGCTGGAATTCAAGGAAGACACTGCCGGCGGCATGATGAACACGGAATACATCTCGCTGCACGAGAGCGCCACCGTCGAGGACGCGCTTAACGCCCTCAAAGGCAACGAAGACCAGCTCGAGAGCCTCAACGCCGTTTTTCTGGTCGATTCCGAAGGCGGCCTCGTGGGAACCGTCCCGCTTGCGCGCCTGTTCGTGGCATCCAGCGGCACTCCCCTTCGCCAACTCTCAACCGAAACGCTGATTTCCGCCACCGTCACCGAAAAGCAAGACGAAGTGACGGAGTTATTCGACAAATACAACCTGCTCGCCTTGCCGGTGATCGATCAGGATCGCCGCCTGTCGGGCGTGATCACCGCGGACGACATTATCTCCGTGCTGAGGCACAAATAATGGAACCTGCCAATGCTGAAAGCCTGGCGCTCGCGGATCATGATCTTCCTGGCCGTCCTTGGCCCGGGATTCATCACCGCCAACGTCGATAACGACGCTGGCGGCATCTACACCTATTCTCAAGCCGGTGCGCGCTGGGGTTATCTCCCTCTTTGGACCCTCATTCCCATCACCATCGCCCTGATCCTTGTCCAGGAGATGTGCTCCCGCATGGGCGCCGTCACCGGCAAGGGACTCTCCGATCTCATCCGCGAAGAGTTTGGCCTGCGCGTCACCTTCGTCGTGATGACCCTGCTCGTTCTGGTCAACCTCACCAACGTCATGGCAAATTTTGCCGGCATCGCCAGCTCGCTCGAGCTGTTCCATGTCTCCCGTTACATTTCCGTCCCCCTGGGAGCCGTCGCCATCTGGCTTCTCATCGTCAAGGGGAATTACCAGAGCGCGGAGAAGATCTTTCTTTTCGCCTGTGTACTCTATGTGGCATACATCGTTTCCGGATTTCTGGTGAAGCCCAATTGGACCGAAGCCGCGGTGAACAGTTTCCGGCCGGTCCTAATGCTCGATCGGGACTACATCGAAATGCTGATCGCCATGGTCGGCACCACCATCGCGCCCTGGATGCAGTTTTATCTGCAGGCTGCGATCGTGGAGAAGGGCATAACCGCCAAGGAGTACGCACAGTCGCGTGTCGAAGTCATTTTCGGCTGCATTGTAACCGATGTGGTGGCGTTCTTCATTATCGTCGCTTGCGCCGGCGCCATCTGGGCCAATGGCCCGCGCGATATCCACGATGCCACCGAGGCCGCCAAGGGTCTGCTCCCCTTCGGTCAGTACGCATACCTGCTATTCAGCGCCGGTCTGCTGAATGCCTCGGTTTTCGCGGCGTGCATTCTGCCGCTTTCCACCGCCTATTCCGTCTGCGAAGGTTTGGGCTTCGAATCCGGCGTCGACAAGCGGTTCAGCGAAGCCCCCATCTTCTACTGGCTCTATACACTGCTGATCGTGATCGGGGCCGCCACCGTACTCATGCCCGGTTTCCCGCTGGTGCGCATGATCCTGTTTTCCCAGGTGATCAATGGCGTATTATTACCTATCGTTCTGATTTTCATGATTCTGCTGGCCAACAATCGCCGCATCATGATGGAATGGGTGAATTCGCGATTCTATAATCTGGCCGCCTGGATCACCGTCGTCGTGATGATCGGGCTGTCGCTGGCCCTGGCCGGCATTAGCGTGCGGAATCTTTGAGGGCGATCCGATGATGGACGAACAGGATTTTAAAAAACGGGCCGACGAAGCGCTCACTGCGCTCCACCGGGCGCTCATCGGCGCGGCCGACGACTTTGGTTTCGATGTTGACTTCAACTCCGGCGCGCTGGGCATCGAATTCGAGGATCCCCCGGCGAAGTTCGTCGTCAGCCCGAATACGCCGGTGCGCCAGGTTTGGGTATCGGCGCTCGCTAAAAGCTATAAGCTCGATTGGGACATTGTAGAGAACACCTTCGTGCATGTTGAATCCGGTGACACGCTCAAGGACCTGATCGAGAAAGTCATCAGCAAGCAATTACACGAAGAAGTGAGCTTGTAGTGCCCCCGGCCCGCTCCGACCAGGAAGATCTCCGCCATTTCGGTTATGCCCAGGAGCTGTTCCGCAGCATGGGCGGCTTCTCCAACTTCGCCATTTCGTTTTCCATTATTTCGATTCTCACCGGCGCCGTCACTCTGTACGGCTACGGCCTGGAAATGGGCGGCCCGCTCGAGATGACGTTCGGCTGGCCGCTGGCCACGCTGTTCACGCTCACCGTGGCGGCCAGCATGGCGGAACTGTGTTCGGCTTACCCGACGGCGGGCGCAATGTATCACTGGGCAGCGGACCTCGGCGGCTCCGGCGCCGGCTGGTTTGTTGCATGGCTCAATATTTTTGGCCTGATCGCGGCCCAGGCGGGAATCAATTACAGTTGCGCGCAGTTCATTCTGCCTTTTCTTGGCGTCGCATCCACGCCGCGTACTCTGCTGTTGACGTTCGCGTTCATTTTGATCACGCAGGGCCTGTTGAACCACTACGGCGTGAAGATGGTTTCGATCCTGAACGACCTGAGCGTGACTGTGCACATTATTGGCGTCGTGGTTCTCGTCGCCGCCCTGCTTTTTCTGGCGCCAAAACAGCCCGTCAGCTTCCTGTTCCATGCCGTCAATAGCAATGGCCGTTCGTTTTACTGGTGGGCCTTCGTACTGGGCCTGTTGCAGACCCAATGGACCTACACCGGTTTCGACGCTTCCGCCCATATGGCCGAGGAGACCGAAGATCCCCGCCGGCGTGCGCCCTGGGGCATCGTGCTGTCGGTGGCCGTCTCGGGCGTGGTTGGTTACCTGCTCCTCATCGCGTTGACCCTCGCGATCCGTACCATACCTGGCGCGCTGTCCGCCAAAGACGCGGGTGGCAACGCTATCCCTGCCGTGATTGCGATTCTCGACACCGCGCTCGGAGCCCGCGCCGGCAACGCCATGGCCGCGCTGGCGTCAATGGCCATGTGGTTCTGCGGGCTCGCCTGCATCACCTCGGCCTCGCGCGCGCTCTATTCGCTGGCGCGGGACGAAGGCACGCCCTACTCCGGCCTCTTGCGCTCCGTCAACAAGACGCAGGGCACCCCCGCGCCAGCCATCTGGTCCATTGTGCTTGCCTCCATTGCAGCCATGATCTGGACCGAAGCCGTTCCCGTCGTGACCTCCCTCAGTACCGTGGCCCTGTACCTGGCTTACATTATTCCCGTGGCGCTCGGCCTGCGCGC
>DATLVQ010000510.1:0-10671 GCA_035577325.1 Bryobacteraceae bacterium
TGGCCCGTCTCGGGCACCGTGCAACATTTCGCCAAGGTCCCCTCCAACCAGATTATTGAGGTAACCGAGGGCAACAACCGTATCGTTGCGAAGCGCTACGCACCCTCCGGGACGGTGCAACGATGATTTCCAGTCTGGGACAATCCTAGTGGCTGCCGCGGCGGATCTGATCCGCAAAATTGATTTCTTCGAGTCTCTAAATCCACGAGTGGTTGGACATATCGAGCGTGTGTGCGTCGAACTGGAGTACCCATCCGGGGACCACATTGTGAGGTTGGGCGATCCGGGGCTGGGGTTATTCTTCATTCTTCGCGGCAAGGTAAACGTCGACATCGAAACGAACGCCGTGCGAACGACGGTGGCCACGCTGCAGCCCGGGGATTTCTTCGGCGAGCTATCGCTGATCGATAATAAACCACGATCGGCCCATGTCATCTGTGTGGAGGATACCGCTTGCCTGGTGTTGACGCGCGACAGCTTTGTGACGCTGGCCAACAAGTATCCGGAAATCGGATTACAAATCGCCAGCGCGCTGGCGGGGCGACTGCGAGCCGCGAACCAAAAACTGGGGCAGGCGACCGCGATCGCCGGAGAGCAGGTGTTCCACGCCCCCGCCGGAGCTTCGCCGGCAGACGGCAAATCGTCCCTCACTGCCCTCGACGTCGGCCAGCAGAATTCGATCGCCGGCAAAGAACAAGTGAAGAACTTTCTCATCGATGCGTTTGGCTTCATTTACATGGTTAAGGCCATGACGCGGTTTTCCGTCGCCCTGATCGGGTGCCCGGTCGACGTCGAGTGTCTCGTCCCCGGACCGGATGTTGCGCAAGCCATCATTGATGGCGTGAAGGTAGTGGTGTTTCCTGCTTCGGTGAATCAGGTGCTTCGCATCGCCGCCTATGATGACGGCGCCTACTCCGCCACCATCATGCGTCCCAATGTGTCCGCACCTTCAGCCCACAGCGCCTATGATCTCGATGGCCGGGTCACTCGACATGAGGCGATGTATTTGCACATCCCTCCAGCCGCCGAACCCTGGATGGATTCCGGGCGGGGCGAGTGAAATAGTCACAGAACCCGCAGCGATTGAGCCATGCTATGTAGCGCTTCCAACCCTTGCAAATCGGGGGGAAAGTCCGGAACGGAAATGATGGAAGGGATCCTGCCGGAGAATGCGCTGACTAACTCATCGCGTTTGCGGAGCTGAGCCGCACTCACCGCCCGGTACCACTCGACGGACTTTCGCACTGCTTCGGGCAACTCCCCAGGCATTTCCCGCGGTAATGGCGGCCAGAGGCGATTGACGACCATGCTATCGACGTAGAAGCGGCGTCTGGCGAATTCATCGCAGAAATATTCGGCGTCTTTTCGAGCCTGGAAGGGCACGCTCACGATCGTGAACCGCGTGACTTCAGGATTTCGCAACAAGTCCAAGGTCTTGCGCGCACGTGCGGCATATTTCTCCGCCGTTTTCTGAAAAGCCGCAAAAAAGGCCAATACATCCCGCGTAAGCTGCACACCGATCAAGCTCTCAACGTGGGTGTAAACCTCAAATGCCTTGCGGCTCAGTTTCTCCAGCATCGACCCTTTCCACCACTTGTAAGAACGGCCGACAAGTTGAACCATGGGGGAAGTGACGAGATCGACGAAGAACTCAGGCTTATCCAGAAACTCAAGCGCATGCCGTGAGGGCGCGGTGTCTAGGAAAATCGATTCGAATCCGTCTTCCATGGCCTGGTGAATTCGCTCGATCGCCATTAATTCCTGCATGCCCCCGATGGAGGAAGTGAGCAGCTCGTAGATCGGATTGCTCAGCACGTTCTCCGCCTGAGCGGCGGGGGTATCGTGACGCACCATGCGGTCGAGGCTGGCGCGTATATCGAGCAAGGCAGCCCACAGTTCACCTTTAGGGGAATAGGCATCGAGCGGAATCTTTTCAGCCGACGCCATGCCGGCATTCAACTTCAGCGCCGTCCGCAATCGTTGAGCCGGATCGATTGTCAGAACCAAATGTTTCCCTTGGACGAGCGCCGTTCCCAAAGCCGACGCGGCGGTCACGGATGTCTTGCCCACGCCTCCAGCGCCCAGGAAGATTCGAATCTTCATGAGTCCAATCCGCCCAGACTGGCGAGTTGACGGGATATTTCGAACAGAAAACTTACGGTTGCCTCGGATTCCGGCACGCGCTCCACCATGCGTAACTCGCCAGAGGCGAGAGTGGCTAGCCTTTCGACAAATAACCTCTCCACGCGAAAGCGATCCCATAGCAGCCGGAGCGATTCAGACGGCTGGCCCGGCTCCGTTCCATCGGCGGCGAGCCGGTGCGCGGAGATCCAGGGAGAGACCATATTGCAGATGAGGCCCGACGGCTGCACCTCGACCTCTTGGATAAGCGACCGGTACAAATCGTGCGTCTCTTCAACGGCCATTTCTTCGAGGATTGTGATCGCAAATAGCGCCAGGCGGCTCGAATCGGAAAAGAAGTCCGCTAAGTCCGCCCCTAAAGCGGATAGCGGTCCGGGCAGATAAGCGTGGAAGTTTCGCGAGACTTTCAGCGTCTGCAAAAAGTGTCCAGTTGCCGGGGCATCCCATACCAGCAGATCGAATCTCGGCGCATCTTCGCCCTGCGAGCGCTCTCTTGCCATCTGCGTCAGGCGGCCGAGAAATGCAATCTCCTTCAGGCCCGGAGCCACCTCAATCAAGCTCTTGTATATTCTGCTCGACGTCACCGCCCTACCCAGCATCGCCGATGGGATCGTCTCCAGAACCCTTTGCTTCAAAATCTCTTGCGGACTGAGATAGGTGACGAAAAGATTTGCCGCGGCTCTATGATGCTGTTCTTTGAGACCGTCAAGGGATATGGAGAGCGCCAACTCTTTCAGGGGGTGTGAAGTGACAACCACGACCTTACGTCCGCGATCTGCCTGCGACAGAGCAAACGCCAGGCTGATGGTGGTTTTACCCACGCCACCTTTTCCGCAGAAAACGATCAGCTTGGATTGGTCCCGATGAGAGCTCATGGGTGCGGGGAAAATCCTGGAGGGTGCGCGGCCTCAACCGCAGGGTTCACCGCGAACGACTTGCCAAAAAACGACGTGTGGCCGCCGCCGGGCTTCACTTTTCTCACCAGACACGGCCTGCACGCGGGCGTGTTAGGGTGTTTGCGAGCACAGGATACCGCGCGCAACGTGGCCTGGGCGATGAGGCGGACGCGCATACACGGCTTGCCGTGGCCGGCTGCTCGCCCGCTGAGAGGCGTCCTTACCTTTGCGATAGAGCTTCCGCGGCCGGTTGCGGATCGCCGTTAGCGGCGGACTTTTTCTTCATCATGTCGGCCAGGGAATCGGTCGTCTTGCGCATCAGATCTTCGGTGGTATGCACCAGTTCCCGGGGATCAAGAGCCGAGACATTGACCGCAGTCATCGTTCGGTCGACCAGATCCGATCCCAAATTCGTCATGCTCTTCAGCGCCGGCTTGCTGCTTTCGTCCAACTGCGCGATCAGAGCATCAGTTACCGCGTCCAAGTTTTCCCGAAACTTCTTGATCGCGGATTGGGAATCGACCGCCAGTTCAGCCGCGTTCTGGATCTGCTGCATGCCGAACATAGTCATCGCTGCGGAAAACCGCATCATCGAATTGATCATTTCCTGCATCGTTTGTTCCCTCCTTCAGCGGCATTAACTGTACCATTCCAGGGCGGACTTGGACACTCGCGTGCCCCGGCGCCGTGCCGGCATTAACAGCCAGAAGTCCATCATGCCACAAAAAAACCGCGGCCCACTGGAGCCCAAATAAAACTCCGCCGCCACCCGGGCAAAATCGCTCATTTTCCCTCAGTGAATTTCTCGCCGGCAGTCTTGCACTCCTCCACTATATTGGCGGCTTTCTCCATCCATATCGAAGCCACTGCCTCGGCTTTCTTCTGGATGCCTTCACCCGCGTCGGAAGGAATGGTAAGAAGGGATCGCGCCTCGGAGACCATCTTGCTCATGCTGCCGAGCGGGTCTTTTAGCATTTCGAGGCTTTTGTACGCTGCGCCCAGCGAGACGGCGAAAGTCGTCTGGAACAGTTCCGGTATTAATTTTCGATCGAATTCATCGGCCATAGTGTTCAGTCATACAATCCACCCGGCGTGGCATGGCATCCTGAAGCCTTCGAGGTCGTCGAAGACCGTCGTGGTTGGAAATCCGAATTCCCACGTAACATAACATAACCCTTAAGGGACCGAAGGCCATGTCCCTTGTTCGTATCCCCTCGGCGCCTGTTTACCCTACCACTGGTACGTCTTCCCGATCTCCGCCACGAAAACTCGCGGATGGCGCAGGGCCTCCAACTGCTGAATAACCTTGTCGCGGTAGACCGGTTTGATGTGGACGCAATGGATCTCGGCATCACATTTCAGCTTTTTCAGTTCCGAACCAAGGCTCTGCGGCGTAAGATGTCGGGAAATGCCGGCTAGTTCTTCCAGTTCGTTGGGATAAGAGACATCTACGAAAATCGCTTTGAGGCGCTGGGTCGCGCTGGCAACCTTCCAAAGATCGTTGGTTACGTAGGTGTCCGAACTGTAAATGACTGCGGCGTGGTCGTCTTCCACCAGCATCCCCACAGTGGGGATAGTGTGGTTCACCGGGATAGGGGTTACAGAGAGACCCGCTAGCTTGATCGTCACGTTCGCTTGGAGGGGAAGGAATTCCAGGGCCGGACCGTGGCCGTTGACGAGCGTGATTTTTTCGAAGTTGGGCCAGATGGCATCGTTGAAGATGCACTTCCGAAGCGTCACTATGGCCTCAGGCAAGGCGTAGACTTGCACGGCCGAACTCAGCCGGCTAAAGACCTCGTCGATGAAGATCGGCAACAACGCGATGTGATCCATATGTGTATGGGTGAGCACGATGTGGCGCACGCGTTCCTGTTGCTGAAGGTCTAGTGCAAAACCGAGATTACCAGCATCGACTGCCAGAGTGTCGTTGATAAGAAAACTGGTGAGGAGCTGTGTCTGCCTATCAGCTTCAGGCCGGCTGGGTAAGAGTCTGATTTTCAATTAGGGCCTGCCGCTGCTCGTGCCATTGCCGGGGATTGTGCCAGGAGTCGCGACCTCTGGAACCCCGCGTGCCACTTGAGATTCGATCGGGCTGCGATTATACAACGCTGAACATGCAACGGCAAACTGGGTTTGTATAAGGCCGAAGTAGTAACCGGCGTCAGATAACGACCTCCGACAGATTTGGCTGTGAGATGACTCAACGCGTTGGCGGACCATCCACTGCCTCCAGGAACCCGCACAGCCCCACAAACGATGTAGACCAGGTCTTCGAGGGGTTTGCATAGCCCTTCAACTGGACTTCAGCGCCCTGAAAACGGGTTGCCGAGGCGGGCAGGGCCTTGATGTAATCGAACGTCGGTTGGCCCAAGACCACATCGGTCTTCAGCTCTTTGCTCGCCGTCTCCAGGCGGAAGGCGGCATTCACCGTATCTCCCAACGCCGTAAAATCCATTACTTGCGCGCTGCCGGGATTGCCAACCGCGGCCGTACCGGTATTCAAGCCCGCGCCGATCCGCACCTCATTTGGCAATTCAAAACGCTCGCGCAAAGAGGTGGTAAATTTTGCGAATTCCGATAGAGCGTGCAGAATCTTTATGACCTCGGCGCCTTCCTGCCCCTGGGAGCGATGCAGCCACATGGCCATAACGGCATCGCCGATATACTTTTGCGCGGCGCAACCGTACTTCCGCATAATCGAGTCTGCCTCATTGAACCACGTACCGATCATCTGACACAGAACCCCCTGGTCAATAGACTGCGACAGCACCGTATAGGATCGAATGTCGACCACCAGAACCGTAATCAGAGATCTCGTAAACAGTACTTTAGTGACGTCGATGTGTCCGGAGGAAACCGGCGTGGCGCCGCGCGCGACCTGATTCGGATTCTGGAAAAGAATAACGGTTTGGCCTAGTGAGATGCGATCGCCATTGCGCAGCAGCACGGGTGTGCTGACGCGCCGTTCGTTGACGAAGGTGCCGTTGCGGCTGCCCATGTCGACCAGATAATACTCGTCAGCGTCAGTGCACTGAATCATGGCGTGCGTGCGCGAGATGGTCGTGTCGTTGATTACGATGGAGCACTGCTCACTGCGCCCCATTTTCCACAGTTTGGCGGCGACGAGCGGAAATAGGCGACCGTCGCTGCAGTCCCTGATTACAAGGCGGACATCAGACGGTGGGGATCCCTGGTCCTCTGCGCCCGGCGGGGTCATCATCTCGTCATCTGCATAAGATCTGGCGTAGCGAGGCGCGCTGAGTCAAGTTTCTCGCAACTCTCGGATCTGACGCTACTCGTTCCAAATTATACATCGGCAGGTTCTCACTACGCTTGGCTGTTGCGGTCGAACTGTCGATGTGGGAGGGAAAGTTGAACACGCGGCGGCAAACCGATGTTCGTTTCAGTGCCGCTCGGCGTAAGCTCGTACGTCCAAGGAGGAAGGGACGTACGAGCGGGCCATCACTGATTTTCGATAGCTGGGTCTACTGCGCCGACAGGAACCTGCGCCACAGGATGACGGCCCCGAGGGCCAATGACAATAACATCAACGACCCTGGTTCCGGAACGGTCGCTATAATGCCTGGATCAGGATCCGGCGATCCAACCAGCTTGTCGGTTGACCCGTGGTCTTCCGAGTTAAAGTCACTGACAGGCGGATTGTTGAAGTCAAGGATCGTTCCATCACTGCTGCCTGAAGCGTCGTTGTTTACCGCATTTGGAGAGACCGATCCCAGATGATCGTCGCCTTGAAGAGGATGGTCCAGTCCGCTCAATAATTGTCCTGCGGGGTCGGCCGTTGTGATAGCGTTATCGGCGCCACCGTCATGGGACGCGCCATTCCAGCTACTCCCTGATCCCTCTATCGGCGCTGTGTTTCCCTGTGCAGCGCTCAAAGGACCACTTATCGTCCCTCCCGCCGCACCTTGGTTCCGCGATGTACCGGCAGCAACCGGGGAATCGGTGCCCCCGTTGATTCCAGCTGTTGGGTTAGCATTGCCGGCACCCCCGCCACGGGACGAGCCACCCGAGCGGCTGACTGCTGCCACTGTCGGCGCTACTTTTCCAGTTCCGGCACTCGGCAGGCCGCCCGGCGCACCACTTGATCCAACTTGTGACCCAACTTGGTTAGCCGAAGCGCCAGCGGTGTCGGAGACCGACCCAAAACGCCCTTCCATAGTTGCGACTCGTTCCTGATGAGCATCCAGGTACGCGTTATGGGCATTTGGATTCACAGCGGCCAAAGCGGATTTTCCTTCCACGTTTTGGGCGAATGACGGCGCGTTTTCACCGAACGACTGCGCGGAGCCCTCGGCTGCACGCGAGAAACCAGCCAGCGCGATGCCGCCATTGGAGGGGCCAAGGCTAGCATAGACACTGGAGCCAAAAGGGGCGCGCGCATTCCCAGCACCGGCGAGACTCCCGGCAAGCGCCTCAAAACCCATGTGTCCCCCAGCCCATGAATTATCATCTTTGAGCATGTCACTCAGGAGACCAGCTATGGAGTTCGGCGCAGAACCGGCGCTGTTTCCGGCATTGAATGAACCTATGAATGAGCCTGTCCCGAAACTGTTGGCGTCATTACTACCCGTGCCGATGATCCCTGAAGGCAGGATATCGGCCACCTCCGTCACAGCAACGTTTGCGACGGGGTCCAACGAGCCGTCCTTGTGACTCGTGGAAGCAGCAGGGTCATGATCCGATCCTCGCTCAGGAAAGGCCAAATGCCACGTATCGGCCAGCTCGGTGTCGAGGTCCTCGGCAAGGTTCGCCACGCGTGAAGCCGCATCCACGCGCAATCCTCTGGGAACACAAGCCAGTCCGACAAATAGAACCAGCGCCAAAATTCCAGTTACCGCAAGCGATAGTTTACGAGCGCGAGAGTGAATGCCAGTCATGTGATTTCGAGCCCCCGAGGAGCATCTTTACGGCCTTGACGTCCATTGCAATTTGCTGGCCGAGAAGGTTGCTCGGTGCAATGTAGATCGTCGTGTCCGTGACGAACATTTTGATACTGCCTGGAACTCTAACAGACAGCTCGTGTTACGTCTGTTCGAAACTGCACACTCATGGAATGTCGATGAATTCGAATGTTCAAATATGTACATTCATGGTGAGCCGGTAACTAGGCCCCAAACAACGAAGCCGAAATCGCCATGGCGAAACGGGTACCCGCATTCCTGATGCACATCGTGAGCGCATCGCGGCTTCGTAATGAGGCCTACCGAACCATGCTGGCCTATGCTTGTCGATGGTCATGATAGGCAGGTGGCTTGAGTTGTGGGGTATTCGCCATGCCCGGGCATCAAATCCGTCATAAAACATGCCTCTTCCCGGTCTCTAGTAATGCGAGCTGCGACGAGAAAAAGATAAAGGTATGACGGGCAATCGTGACACGCGCGTTCCTATAACACCCCTGGCGCGCCCCGCCTGGCTGGCGGAGAGCGTGTGGCCATTCCAGACCTTCGGCCTCGAAATAGATCAGTCCGCACTGGCTGTGACCGATGCCGGCCAGGGCCCGGTCTTACTTTTTGTGCATGTCGGAGCATGGTCGTTTATCTGGCGAGATCTGATCACCAGGCTGGCGGGCGAGTTCCGTTGCATCTGCTTCGATGCCCCCGGAAACGGGCGAACTCGCGACAGCAATGGAAACGTCGTCACCCTGGAGAGGGCTTCGCTCGCAGTTAGAGGCGTAATCGAGCGACTCGGTCTGGAGGATATCACCCTCGTGGCTCATGACCTCGGCGGGGTCGCGGGTCTGGCTGGCATTGCCCGGACGCCTGAGCGAATTCGTGGAATCGTTGGAATGAACGCATTCGGCTGGAAGCCGTCAGGTGCGGCGTTCCGAACCATGCTCACGCTCATTGGCAGCGGATTCATGCGTGAACTCGATGTGCTGACCGGATTCATTCCCCGGATTTCATCGACTTCTTTCGGAGTGGGCCGCCACTTTGATGCACCCAGTCGCCGGGCTTTTTTCAACGGCATGGGACCGCAAAACCGCCGCGCCTTTCACAACTATATTCGCGATGCCAGGCGATGCGATCACTTGTACGACGAGATCGCATACGCTCTCGCGGGTCCATTCTCCAATCTGCCGCTCCTTACAATTTTTGGTGAGCGCAATGACCCGTTCGGTTTTCAGCGCCGGTGGAAGGTTCTGTTTCCCAGCGCCCATCAGGTCGTCGTCGCCAAAGGAAATCACTTCCCCATGTGCGACGATCCCGACCTGGTGGCAAAGACAATTCGTACATGGCATCGCGCATGCGTCGCGCCGGGGAATCGCGGGCCAGCCGGCCTCGTGCGGATGGCGTAATGCGATCGTTCGCGAAAGGCCTCATCACCGGCACAAACGGCATCGGACAAGAGAGCGTTCGTGGCCTTGTCGAACGTGGTGTTCGCGCGCCCATGACCGGAGGTGACCTGAGGCACGAACACTCATGCCGGTGATCAAGGCTGCCACTTAGCGGGCCCTGGCACCCAAACATCTTCATGAAGTTAACCAAGGTTAAGCTTGAAGGGGACTACCAAGTGAACGACAATCGATGGAAGGCCAAAGGAACCGGCTCGCTTGATCTCAGGCTGTCCAATAGACCGGAATATTCTCTTCTGCGTAATTCACTATGCACCGGAACTGCTGCTGCTTGCTGTGCTGGCTCTGGTTGGCGTCGGTGGTGTCGCGATGCGCAGATCCAGTCATCAATAACATCAAAGGTCGCTAGCGGCCGAGGAACCTGTGTCTTCAGCTCCGCCCGTCACCAGAATGGCGTCGAAGCTGGCCATATTGATTTCTGAAATCGATTTTTGGGGCGCCGATTCCCGACAACTCCTATTGATTGGTGTTTGATGTCATACCGCTCGCGCGCGCGTGAGCAGGTTGTGCGGTGTGGTCCCGTGATCTCCTTGGCGAGAGCCAATGTCCGTGCGGGAGTTGGCGCGATACGCGGCCGGCGTCATCCCGACCAGTTTGCGAAACACAGTGCCAAAGTAACTCTGATCGCAGAAACCCATCTCCTGGCTGATGTCCGACACTGATTTGTCAGTCATGGCCAGCAGCGCCTGCGCGCGCTCGATCCGGCAGTGATTCAGATACGCCATAAAGGATTGGCCGGTAGCGCGCTTGAAGAAGCTCATGAAGTGCGATTCGCTCATCCCGCAGATGTGAGCCGCCTCCTGCACCTGAATGGGCTCGCCAAAGTGTTTTTCCAGGTTCTCGAACAACGGGCGCAGCCGTTCGAGTGCCCGTTGTTGGCGCTGGAAGGTCTCCACCGTCCCGGCATAGGAAGCGTACTGGTTTACGAGCAGAACGAGCATCATCTTGAGGTACGTCTTTACGGTCAGCCGCGCCCGCGGCGTTGTAGCCGGCAATTCGGCCCGAATCCGCTGCATTAGATCGAACACCTGCCCGGGTATAGATGTTTTCGCGGACACGACGTGCGGAAACTGAGCATCTTGAAGAAGAAACGGCGTCAGGTACTCGGCATTATCGGGACCGCCATCGGCGCGGATCAGATCGGGCTGAAAGAACAGAACGGCGAGAGTGACCGGTGGCGCAGAACGGCATTCGAAGCGGTGGTACAACGTGCTACCAACCACGGCCAGGTCGCCTTCCAGGAGCGGCAGGCTGCGGTCT
>DATLVQ010000511.1:0-6563 GCA_035577325.1 Bryobacteraceae bacterium
ATTCACACTCTGAAATTCCGATGGGAATTACCGCCCTGCAAACGCTGAAGATTTCGAGCCGGTACCGCACAAGACCACATTCCCAGCCGCGCTGCCCGCTGTATACTGATTGCTCTAGTATGAAAATGCATTCCGGTAACAGTGAATCTGCGTTTGCGCGCCGCTCCTTCCTCGGTGCCGGCCTGGCAGGCGCTCTGATGACCGCGCGCGCCGGTCAAACAGATCGCGACTGGAGCGGCAAGAATCCGGTTCGCTATCCCGACCCCGACATCATTGCGCTCGACCCCCGCTTCAATAAATACAAAATCGGTAACACGCCCATCCAGCGCCTTTACACCGGTACGCTCTGGTCGGAAGGTCCCGCATGGAACGGCGTGGGCCGGTTTCTGGTGTGGAGCGACATTCCCAACGATCGTCAACTGCGCTGGTCACAGGACGACGGCCACGTCAGCACGTTTCGCAATCCATCCGGCTACAGCAACGGTAACACTTTCGACTGGGAGGGCCGTCAGCTTTCCTGCGAGCACGGCAACCGCCGCGTGGTCCGCTACGAACACAACGGCACTGTCTCGACCATCGCCGACAAGTGGAACGGGAAGATGTTGAACGGGCCCAACGACATCGTCGTGCATCCCGATGGAGGCGTCTGGTTCACTGATCCCGGCTACGGCACGCTCATGGACTATGAAGGTCATAAGGGTGAGCTGCTGTTGAAGGAAGCTGTCTACCGCGTCGACAAAACTGGCCGGATGAGCATGGTCACTGACGAGCTCTACAAGCCCAACGGCATCTGTTTTTCACCCGATTACAAGAAAGCGTACATCTGCGATACCGGCGCCACGCATTATCCCGCGGCTGCGAAAATCATCAAGGTCTACGACGTGATCGACGGTAATACGCTGCGCAACGGCAAAGTGTACGTCAACATGGAGCTGCCCGGAAAAGGCGCGGGTCTGGCCGACGGAATTCGCCCCGATACCGACGGAAATATTTGGGTAGGGGCCGGCTGGGTAGGCGCCGGTTATGACGGCGTGCACGTCTTCACGCCCGCGGGTGAGCGCATCGGCATGATCCTGCTACCCGAAATCTGCGCGAACGTTTGTTTCGGCGGCCCCAAGCGCAATCGCCTCTTCATGGCCGCGGGGCAATCACTCTACGCGGTGTACGTGGAGGCGCACGGCGCGCACATCTGCTGAAGAGATTTTCGCCCTCCGGCCCTGCCCAGCTCATTCGTACCGCAGCGCTTCAATCGGATCGAGGCACGCCGCCTTGATCGCCGGCAACAAACCCGCCACGAGGCCCACCGTTTCCAGCATGATCGTCGACGTCATGACGGTGAGCTCACTGGGGCACTTCGCCCAGTGTTAGCCGATGAGACGGTCGGGACGTATTACGCCCAGCGATACCCCGGTCATCAACAGGCCCAGACATACAATAATGGCGGCCGAGAATATCGGAATCAGCCGGAAGGCGGGATGGCGGGCGGCTTTTTCGCTATCGGGTAACCAATGTTTCGCGTAAAGCACCGCGATCCCGATGGCCATGAGCACCACCGCCAGGCCCGCGCTGAAACTCACCAGCAGTACCATACCCAGCGCGATTCGCCCCAGGGCGACCGAACTGAGCAGCAGCACCAAGGCAGAAGGGCAGGGGACCAAGCCGCCGCTCGCCCCCAGCGCGACAAGGCTGCCCAGCGTAATGTCGCCTTCCGGCACGTGGCTGTGTCCCCCCGGACCGTGCGAATGATCGTGGTCATGGTCATGGTCGTGATGGTGAGGATGATCATGTCCGTGATCGTGAGCGTCGCCGCGAAGCCGCCTGGCACGCTTATATAGAAGTATGGCACCGATCCATACGATGGACAGCCCGGAGATGGCTCCCAAGACGGGGTAAATCTTCTCAGGAAGCACGTATTGTGAGAGAAATAGCGTGGTGAAGCCGAGGAAAAAAACACTTACAGTATGTGTGAACGTAACCATGCCGCCCAGGAAAATCGCATGTTTCATGGTGCCGCGCGCCCCCACCAGGTAGGCCGCGACGATGGTCTTGCCATGACCCGGCGAGAGCGCGTGTATAGCGCCCAGGCAGAATGCCACTCCCAGACCGAGCAGCACCATGCCCAACCCCAGGTCGTGTTTGTTGAGCAGTTGCGACAGAAAATCGCCGCGAACCACCGTACCAGGCGCGGAGGGCTGCGGCGTGGGGGCGGTTGCCGCCGGAGCGGTTGGCGACGGCACCGGGGCGGGTGTTGACGGCGGGGGCACGATTTCAGGCTTCCGCCGGGCGGCGACTTGCGGAGCCGCGACCGTCCATTCGACTGAGGCGCGCAAATCCTGTGGCGGGGCGACGGTAGGATCCTGCGGATAGGCAGTCAGCGCCTGGCTGCGCTCCTGATCGCGCTGTGTGGCAGTTTCAAGCGCCGTGCCCTGGCCGCCACGGATCACAATCTCCTTCCATCCGGCGCGCCCGGCGTAGTTGCGATCCTCATATTCCAGCTTGCTTGCGGCCAGTGGCAAATGCAGCCGGACGCTGACCCGCATCACCTGCATGCCGCCGGCTCCATCCGTCACGGTGACAGAGGTTGAATCGATCCGCGGCTCGACCGCGCGCCCGCCGGCCGAGATGGCCAGGTTGCGCACCCACTGGCGCGCCTCGATCTCGGCATGCTGCTCGATCTCGCCCTGTGCGTGCGCGCCAGTCAGGTTCCACTTCTGTAACAACTCGAACGTGGGGATCTCGGCCAGATCGAGCACGTAAAGAATTTCGACCGCCCGCACTCCGGGCTCGATCCGCGCGTAGTGATTCACGCTAAAATTACCCATGGGATGTGCGTGCAACACGGCGGCGAAAGTACAGAGAACCATTGCGAGGCGCAGTGCTTTCCCTTTGTCCATTACAATAGTCCCTACGAATTGTACGACGGTTTTGGATTTGGGCGGGCCGTCCAGCCCGCGCGAATACCGAAGTAGCGCAGATTCTTCCTTTTGACACCGATGCAGGCCACCCGCAAGTCCACCGTGCGTTTCCGCGAGCGCTCCGAGCTGCTCGATTTTCTGCTCGAAGTAACCGCCGCCACCACCAACACGCTGGATCTCGACGAACTGCTTTCGAACGTCGCGGGTTTCGTGAAGAAAGTCATCCCCTACGAGTTGTTCGCGATCCTGCTGTACAGCGAAAAGCGCCAGGACCTGCGCATCCGTTATGCGGTCGGACATCGCGAGGAGATCGTGCGCAACCTGGCCATCCGGCTGGGCGAGGGTATTACGGGCGCGGCTGCCGCGCAGCGGGAGCCGATCCTGGTGGAGGATGTGCGCGCCGACCGCCGGTATCTCAACGCGCTGGACGCCGTCCGCACCGAACTGGCTGTGCCGATGGTGGCGCGCAACATTCTGGTGGGCGTGATTGACGTGCAATCCACGCGCGAGCAGGCCTATACGGAGTACGACCGCGCGCTGCTGCGCCTGATCGGGTCGCGCGTGGCGGCAGCCATCGATAATGCGCGGCTCTACCGGCGGGCGGAGCGCCAAAACCGTACGCTACGCACGCTGTCCCGAATATCGCATGAATTTACGTCTATCCTTGAACTCGACGAACTGCTGGGCAAGATTGCGGTCACCGTTCGCGGTCTCATCAACTACGATGCTTTCAGCGTACTGCTGGTGGACGAGCAGCAGAAGGTGCTGCGCCACCATGTGAGCGTACGGCACGACACGCGGGTCAATATCGACAACATTCCGCTGGGGCGGGGAATTACCGGCGCCGCCGCCGAGTCCCGCGAGGTGGTGCGTGTCGAAGACACTTCAACCGATCCGCGCTACATCGCGTCGCATCCCGATATCCGTTCTGAGATTGCAGTGCCGCTGATCGTGAAGGATCATGTCGTCGGCGTCATGGATCTGGAAAGCGATCGCGTGGGCTTTTTCACGGAGGATCATCGGCGCACGCTCTCGTTATTGGCGCCGCAGATTGCCACGTCGATCGAGAACGCCCGCCTTTATGAAGAAGTGGCGCAGAGCCAGCGGCGCATGGAAGAAGATTTACGGGCCGCACGCGAGCTGCAGACGTGGCTGCTGCCAACCGATCCGCCGGATCTGGAGAATCTGGAGATGGCCATCGGGCTGCGCCCGGCGCGCGAGATCAGCGGCGACATCTACGATTTTTCGCAGCACGACGACGATCACGCCACGCTCGCGTTCGGCGACGTCAGCGGCAAAGGCGCGGCGGCAGCGCTCTACGGCTCGCTCATGTCGGGCCTGTGGCGCACGGTGGCGCGCCGCCGGAAAAATCCCGCCGGGTTAATGAAGGCGCTCAATGACGCTCTGGTTTCGCGCAAGGTGGAAGCGCGCTACGTGACGCTGCTGGTGATGCTCTGGCACCCGCACTCCCTGAAATTCGAAATGGCCAACGCGGGCGCCATTCCGCCCATGGTTTGCCGCAACGGCGAGATCATCAAATTGCGCGTGGAGGGCGTGCCGCTCGGCCTGCTCCCCAATCGTGAGTACGAGGAGGTTTCTTTCCAGGCGTTCGCCGGCGACGTGATTGTGCTTTATTCCGACGGCATTCCCGACCACCTGAGCCCGGGGGGCGAGGAATACGGCCGCTGGCGCCTGGCCAATGTAGTACGCGCGAACTGCAATCTTTCCGCGCAGGCTCTCATCGACACAATCTTCGCCGACCTGGACCGTTTCAACCACGTGCTGTTCGACGACCAGACGCTGGTGGTGATGAAGGTGAAGTGAAAGAGCGGCGGGGGCCGTTACCGGGAGCAGTATTCCGGTCCGCTGCCCCCATTTCCCCATTCGCGACAAACGGCCGGAACTGGCGAGCGCCGGAGCACTGCGAACCTGCAGCCAAAAGATGACTATTCCAGCCCGGCCTGCTTAAGCATTGCGAGGAATTGTTGTTCGGTGCGCCGGTCGATCGCTTGCGCTAGCAGGTTCCCACCGCGGTCGTACAAGAAGCTCTTGGGGATTCCCTCGACAGCAAACATCTGATTCACCTTGCGGCCCGGATCTAAAAGAACGGGATAAGTGTATTTCTTCGCGGCGATGAATGGCTGTACTTTATTCATATCCTCGTCCGAAATGGCCAGGATAACCAGGCCGCGCGGGCGAAACCGTTGATAGAGCGCTTCCATGTCGGGCATTTCCTTGCGGCACGGTGGGCACCAGGTGGCCCAGAAGTTTATCAACACCACTTTGCCACGCAAGTTCTTCAACGACCATTTGGCGCCAGCTAGGTCGCCGAGCGTGAAATCAGCATGCTGTCGTCGCACGTCGTCCGCTTCCAGTTTGGCCATGGCCGTGCGGTAGGGCGGAACGTCCAGCGATACTTCGCAGTGTTCGTAGCGGGCTAACTGCGCGAGCGTGAGGTATAACGATGCGTCCGCCGGCGAAGTCCGCAGCACATCTGACATCGTGGACGCCACTACTTGCAAAGTGTCATGCCCAGCATCGCCTTCGGTCACAAGGTTTCCCAGTTGGCTGATCAGCACCACTTTGGCAGGGCTTGCCGGCAGCTGTTGAATCGGCCTCGCAAGCGTCCCGACCATCTTCGTCCATTGGTCATCTGCCAAGCTGCGCAAGTTTCCCATCTGATCGGAGATGCTTCTTTCCCGATCGCTAAGAGTGGGCCGATTTTGAGCTTGCAAGGGCACGAGCGCGGCCAGCAAAACCGCTGTCGTGAGGAGAGATTGGCGGTTCATGTTCATCCACGTTACCGCAAACCTAAATTGGCGAAACTGACGCCTCCGTGTCCCCATGTTTTGCCGTGAGAGTATGTGCGTTACAGGGCGACGGCAACGTTATTGTAACGAGAGTTGCCTTGACATCGGTGCGCGAAATTTCAGAAACTGAATTTAAAGTATCCCACGGATCTGGCCACGAGCCGCTGCGAGCCGAAAGGCTTTGGCGCCACAGAGAGGGCAACGCCCTTGGGTGGAAGTCATGCACTTCCGACATGAACAATGCCTGCTTTGTTAAACCCAATGAGACCTATACAGAAACCGTCATCCAATCAGGAACCGCTTTTGAACACCGCCGCTGTTGCAAAATGGCTGGGGGTTGCAACGCGCACGCTTTGCCTGTGGGCGGAGTGTAAAGAAATTCCTGCCATCAAAGTCGGCCGGCAATGGAGATTTCGTGAAATTGAATTGCGAGAGTGGCTGGACAGTCCGCAGGCCGCGAAGGTAGGCATCGGCGGGAGTAATAAGGTGTCTGGCGCAACGGCTTGAATAGTTTGTAGCGATTTGCCGCAATTGCCGAAGCTGCCGCAATAAGCGCATACCGCAACAGCGGGCGTGTGCCAGAATCCTCGGAGTGGGTTCGTATCCAACGAGGAGGCACACCCACAAATCCCAAAAACGCTTTCGGGCGAACGGCTACCCGCAAGCCAAAAGTGTTAAGAAAGATAACCACATAAGGAGTGCATCATGACGTACGATCCATACCAGACTCATTCCGCTTTGGGGGCGTACGCTGGACTGGCGACCCCGTTTCAATCACCCTACACGTCGCTTAGCCCGGCCGCGGCCTTCAGTCCACTGGGGGCGGGTTATTCGCCCA
>DATLVQ010000512.1:0-9071 GCA_035577325.1 Bryobacteraceae bacterium
GGCCATTTCCAGTCGCGAATCTCCGGCATATCGTCTCCGTGCTCGACGATGTACCGCTTGTGCTCGATCAGTTTATCGCGCAGCCACTGCTTGAAATAGCCGATGGAGTTACAAAGCCGTGGCACGCGGTCGACCAGATCGCCAGCCAGATGAAAGCGGTCCAGATCGTTGAGCACCGTCATGTCGAATGGAGTGGTGGTAGTCCCTTCCTCCTTGTAACCGCGCACGTGCAGGTTGCCGTGATTGGTCCGGCGATAAGTGAGGCGATGGATCAGCCACGGATACCCGTGATAAGCGAAGATCACCGGTTTATCGGTGGTAAAAAGGGAATCGAAGTCGCGATCGCTCAAGCCGTGCGGGTGCTCGCGCGCCGGTTGCAGCGTCATGATGTCCACGACGTTGACCACGCGCAGCTTCAGATCCGGCACGTGCCGGCGCAGCAGGTCGACCGCGGCCAGCGTTTCGAGCGTGGGTACGTCGCCTGCGCAGGCCAGCACGGCGTCGGGTTCCACGCCCTGGTCGTTACTGGCCCACTGCCAGATACCGATCCCGGTAGTGCAATGTTTGATCGCCGACTCCATATCCAGCCACTGGGGCGCGGGCTGCTTGCCTGCCACAATGATGTTGATGTAATTCCGGCTGCGCAGGCAGTGGTCGGTTACCGAAAGCAGCGTATTGGCGTCCGGCGGCAGGTAAACGCGCACGGTATCCGCCTTCTTGTTCACCACCAGATCGATGAAACCGGGATCCTGATGGCTGAAGCCGTTGTGGTCCTGCCGCCAGACATGGGACGTGAGCAGATACGTGAGCGACGCGATGGGCCGGCGCCAGGAAACATCATGGCTGGACTTGAGCCACTTGGCGTGCTGGTTGAACATGGAATCGACAATGTGAATGAAAGCCTCGTAGCAGGAGAAGAAGCCGTGGCGGCCGGTGAGCAGATAACCTTCGAGCCAGCCCTGGCACATGTGCTCACTCAGTGCTTCCATGACGCGGCCATTGGGAGAAACGTGATCATCGTCAGGCAGAATTTGAGCCGTTGAAACGCGGTCGGTGACCTCGAACACGGCATCAAGCCGGTTGGACGACGTCTCGTCCGGCCCCATGATGCGGAAGTTGCGGGCCGCGAGATTGAGCTTCATGATGTCGCGCAGGAAACGTCCTGTCACCCGCGTGGCTTCGGCGGTAACGGCCCCCGGCTTGGGGACGTCCACGGCATAACTGGCGAAGTCGGGCATGGCGAGGTCCTGCAGCAGCAGTCCGCCATTGGCATGCGGATTCGCGCCCATGCGCCGGTCGCCCTTGGGCGCCAGCGCGGCCAGGTCGGGCCGCAGCGCGCCGCCCGCATCGAACAGCTCCTCGGCGTGGTAGCTGCGCATCCATTGTTCCAGGATCTTCAAGTGCTCCGGATGCGCTACAAAATCCGCCACCGGTACCTGGTGCGCGCGGAATGTGCCCTCCACGGGTTTGCCGTCGATTTCTTTGGGACAGGTCCAGCCCTTCGGCGTGCGCAGGATCATCATGGGCCACGCCGGACGCCGGCGAAAACCATGCTTGCGCGCATCGTTCTGGATATTGCGAATCTCGTCCATGATGGTGTCGAGCGTGGCGGCCATGAGCTGGTGCACGATTTCCGGCTGATCGCCTTCGACGAAGTAGGGCTTGTAGCCATACCCGGTAAACAAGTCGCGCAGTTCCTCGTTCGGCAGACGCGCCAGCACGGTTGGGCCGGCGATCTTGTAGCCATTCAGATGGAGGATCGGCAACACCGCGCCATCGCGCTCCGGATTGAGAAACTTATTCGAGTGCCAGCTGCCCGCGAGCGGACCCGTCTCAGCTTCTCCGTCGCCCACCACGCAACAGACGAGGAGGTCGGGATTGTCGAAGGCCGCGCCATAGGCATGCAGCAGCGCGTATCCCAGTTCGCCGCCTTCGTGGATGGAGCCGGGAGTTTCGGGGGCGCAGTGGCTCGGAATGCCGCCGGGAAACGAGAATTGCGTGAAGAGGCGCTTCAGGCCTTCGGTGTCGCGGCTGATGTTGGGATAGAACTCGCTGTAGGTACCCTCGAGGTACGTGTTCGCCACAATGCCGGGCGCGCCATGGCCGGGACCGGTTACGAACATCACATTGAGATCGCGCTTTTGGATGACGCGGTTGAGGTGCGCATAGATCAAATTGAGCCCGGGCGTGGTGCCCCAATGACCCAGAAGGCGAGGCTTGACGTGCTCAAGCTTGAGCGGCTCTTTGAGCAGCGGGTTATCGTACAGGTAGATCTGGCCCACCGAGATATAATTCGCGGCGCGCCAGTAAGCATCGATCTTCTTTAACTCCTCCGCGGCCAGAGGACGGTCCGTCTGCGCCAGAGTCCGCAGATCGGTGGCAGTATCGCTGGTCATGAAAAACTCCTTGGGCGGCGAGCCTCTGCTGCGGTGCGCCGGAGCAGGAACCCTTACTTAGACCGATACCACACTTGGCGGATCAAGGTAACTCGCGTCGCCGGTAGTCAATTGCTAACGGCAAAGATCTTTCACCCCAGGACGCCGAAAAATCAAGTTACTTCAGTCATCTATGGTGCCGGTAATCACATGCACGGCTAGAGTTCTGTACGTCGCTGTGAGTATGGTGGCGTCGGCCGAGGCGCTCAGCGCAGGAATTTTCTTGCAGCAGGGCCGGGATTGAGCATCAGATCTGGGGTGAACACCGCAAGAGTCTTCACGAGCTTTTCCACGTCGGCGCCTTCCTCAACGGGCATCTCGTGTTCCACCCAGCTGGAGAGCGGGATATTGCGGAAGTAGATGCGCTCCTGCAAGACAAGGCTCTTCTTGTGGATGAACAACGCCTTCTGCTCACGCAGGTAGTGCCGCTCCTCGACGCGCAGATCGGCCAGAAACTCATCGAAGGCCTGGCGCTTTGCGGCCTCTTCAGTCGCGCGGATGGTTTCGGCGAGCGTCTTGGACTGCCCTTCTAGCCGGGCACGGGCTTCAGCCAGCGCGCTGCGTTCCCCCGCTATCGCCGCCTCCATGCGGGCTTTCATGACGAAATAGGCCAGCATGCCGGATCCTACCGACACGAAAATAGGTAAGCCGATCCAGAGCATCTCGGTCATACGCACTAGTATCGTCGATTTTTGACCAAACCTGTAGTTAACGGAGGGAAATATGAGTGCCAGAAAGCCGGGTTTACTGGGGTTGCGTGCCGTCGATCTTCTGGCCGCTGCACAAGGCCCCGAACAGGCCCAGGTGATAACGGAATTCGCGGAGACTGAGAACACCGCCGAACGCGCCCAGGGTCACGGCCATCCGGAAGACAGTGCCACGGACGATGCCGAAGCGCTTTCTGATATATAGCGCCATGCCGAGCTTGAAATCGGCATCGCGCGCTGCTCGCTCGGATGCATTAAGGCCGGTGCGGCCGTGGTGCACTACGCGGGTAGCCGGCAGCAGCAGCACGCGCTTGGCCGAGCGGCTCACCTGGAAGCACAGTTCGGCATCGCTGCCATACGTGCCATAGCGCTCGTCGATCTGCCGCATGGCGCGCAGGAAAAAGGCGCGTACCATGATGGCCGCGCCGCGCGCGTACTCGACCAGTTGCTCGCCGCGTTCCGGATCGGCGGGACGCCACACGAGGCCGGTATGGCCGGGCCGGGGCAGTTCCGCGATCTGCGGCGCGGGCGTGCCATCCGGCGTCACCAGGATCGGGCAAGCGGCCCCGGCTTCGCTCTGGCTTTCAAGCGCGGCCGCCAGCATGCGCGCCGTACTCGGCGAAACTTCGGTGTCTTCGTGAAGCAGCAGAATGTACTCGCCGACGGCGCCGCGCACGCCGACGTTGATGGCTTTCGTCAGCCCGAAATTCTTGGGCATGCGGATGAAGCGCGCGTTGGGGAATTCGGACTCGATGTCGGTGCTGCCGTCGGTCGAGCCGTTGTCGACCACCAGAATCTCGAGCTTCTCGCGCTCCTCGGACTTTTCGAGCGATGCGATGACGCGCCGCAGCAGATCCGCGCGGTTGTGTGAAACGACGAGCGCGGTGATGCGGATGGGATTAGGAACCTCCTGCGGCTCCTGCGGCTCTTCGACCGGCTGCGGCGAAATTCGTTCAGTTTTCGGGACTTTGGGGAGCCGGACTTGGGGCATTATGAGCGCATCAGGATACCACGGCCGCGGCCGGCTGCTGTTTCAGCCCGCGTTCGTCGCCGGTTGTCTGGAGACAGTGGTCATGGCCTGCCGGTTGCGCGCGAACAGCCAGTAACACAAACCCGCCGCCACGAGGGCCAGCGAAATCCATTGCTCGGTCGAAAACGGGCCGGTGAGGGGATTGGACTGCGGATCGTGAGAGCGCACGAATTCGACCAGAAACCGGAGGGTGCCGTACAACACCAGGTACAAGCTGATGATCGATCCTTCGCGGTGCGGCCGCAGAAAGCGCAGGTATAGCACGGCGAAAATTATGAGCTCGCCCAGCGATTCGTAGAGCTGCGTGGGGTGCAGCGGCTCGCCCAGCGGTACGCCGACCAACTCCTTCGCGCGCGGATCTGTGAACGTCACGGCCCACGGCAAATGCGTAGGCACCCCCCAGCAGCAGCCGGCGGAGAAGCAGCCCAGCCGGCCGATGGCGTGGCCCAAGGCAAGACCGGGAGCGAACACATCCGCGGTCTTAAGCGCCGGCAGCACTTTGCGTCGCATGTAAAAGAACGACGTGATCAGGGCGGCGATGAAACCGCCGTAGAATATCCCGGCGGCTTGCAGGGTAGAGAGCGAAAAGATTTCGTGCCAGTTGCCGCGCAACGCGGGGTCGAGCGCGATCATGAGCACCTTGGCGCCCACGATGCCGGCGAGAGCGCAGTAAATCCCGAGGTTGAGCACGGACTCCTGGTGCAACCCCGATTTCAGAGCCAAGCGGCCGGCGATCCACAGCGCCGTGAGAAACGCGATGGCGACCAGCAGACCGTACGTCGGCAGAAAGAAACCGCCGATATGGAAAACTTCAGGAAACATTTTAGGTGTGCACCGGCTGGCGCTTGAACTTTACGAAATCCAACAGCAGCAGGCAGCTGCCGATCACGATGGCACTATCGGCGGCATTGAATGCCGGCCATTGATAGCTGCCGATGTAGAACAGCAGAAAATCGGTTACCGTGCCCCAGCGGACGCGATCGAAAACGTTGCCCACCGCGCCCCCCAAAATCAGAGCCAGGGCAATCGCGGTCTTCCGATCCAGCCGCGACGACCGCCACAGCATCACGACGAGCGCAATCAGAGCCACCACCGAGAAACCAATGAGCAGCACCGTGCGCCACTCGGACGTCGAGTCGGCGAACAGCCCGAACGCCGCGCCACGATTTTCCGAATGCACGATCTCAAAGAAGCCCGGGATCACGACGTGGCTGTCCATGGCCGAGACCCGCGTCTCGATGATCCACTTGGTCAGCCGGTCGATGGCGAACACGGCGCCGGCCACACCGTAGAGGGTCACGCGGGCCGCGGGTTTAGGCATTGGGCTTCGCCCCGAAAGTCCGGCAACCTTCGCAATGGGTTAGCGTAAACCGCAGGCTCTCGCGCATATTCTTCCCCACATCGGTGGGACGGCTCAGGGCTCTGGTGCGTTTCTGGCGCTGCTCCCGCGTCGGCCTGCCGTCAATGTGTCGAAAATCCATCAGTTTGTTGTATCCGAGGCAGAAGGGCGCGCGTGCACGCGTCCACAGCTGACTTTTCAATTGTGGCATACGGTTGCGGGTCCTTGGCACACTCAGGCTCTGCCAAGAGCCGCCCTGGGCATCGAACGATTCACCGGGGCCGTGAATCGTTCTCCCCTGGGCGCCGTATGAAGAACGCTGCCTTGTCCATGCGGGCATCCACGGATACATCGAAGAAACCGATCATCATTTCTTCCCAACTTTGCGGGCCGAAGTGGACGGCGTCCTCCGCATCGGGATTATTCGGATTGCCGCGCGAATTATCAAAGTAGGCCACGGATTCCAGTTCGGTTCCGGCTTTCAGGGCGAGCGGCTGAGCCAGCCGGTAGGAGAGCTGCCAGTAGAAATTATAAGGATTCACGCGCAGCAAGGTCCGGCGTTTGCCGCCCGCTTCGACCAGGTTGTATTCGAAGCTCTTGCCGCGGAGGTGCATGTGCGGGAAAAAGCTCATGAGCGTGGCGTCGTTGGGCAGAGTGCCCCAAGCCGTGACCCGGTAATGCCGATGGCCCGCCGGAATGATGAAACGGTCGTTGCCGATTTGCAGCGTCAGTACACGCCGGGCGGGTTTCTCGCGGGCGAAAATCAGCCCGAGGCTGGTCTGATCGCGCCGGGCATGTCCGTTGGCCGTGTAGTGCATCTGCAGAATCAGGTCCGAGCCCGCGGGAATCAACTTGGCGAGGCCGGGTTCCCAACGCTCAGGGACGTTGCCGGGAGAATAGACCAGCAGAATGTCGCTGGTGGTGGCGCCGTTAAGTAGCCGTTCGCGTGGCGTGTGTCCGGGCGGGACATACGGGATACCGGGTTGCGCGTCCCGCAACCACGCCGACCGAGGCTCTCGAATATAGACGACCGCGTGGTGCACGGCGGCCCGGTTGCCGGGCCGAAGCTCGGCTGCCTGCACCCACTTGTCTTCGGTAAAACCCGTGGGAATGACGATGTATTGATACTCAACGTCTCCCGAAGCCGGCAGCGTGAACGCGTTCGGCATCGCGAGAACCGTATCCGGCTGCGGGATATTCCAGCCTTCGGTCCACTGTCGCGCCGGTGGCCGGTCTTTCGCGCTTCCTTCCGGCGCGCCTGCATCGGCCCATGCCACCAGTGCATCGATTTCCTGCCTGGTGACAGAGCGGTCGTTGGCAAAGGGCCCATAGCCGGGTTCGGCAAACCACGGAGGCATCTTCTTGAGGAGCACTGCTTCGCGAATGCCCTTGGCCCACGGCCGCGTCTGCTGGTACGTGACGAACGGCATGGGCGCGACCTGGCCCGGGCGATGGCACTCCTGGCAGCGGTTCTGCAAGATCGGGAGGATGTCGCGGTTAAAGCTGGGCACCGGCGGAGCGACGCCAACCACCGCACTCGCACAAAACATCACCGCGACGCAGCGCTTACATATCGGCCGGAGCAACCAACGCACGCGGGACACGCCGCTACCCCGCCTTCACCACATCCAGAAATGCCCGCGCCGCATGGCTGAGCGCGCGGCGCGACGGATAGACCAGCCGGATCTTCCGTTCCACCTGCAGCTCTTTCACTTTCACCTCGCATAGAGTTTTTTGGACAAGATCGGTCTCCACGCACATGCGCGGCAGAAACGCGACTCCCTGGTTATCCGCCACCATGCGGCGGATGGTTTCCACGGTTGGCATCTCGACGTCCATATTGAGCGGTACTTTGTGCCGCTGAAACTCCCGCACCACCACGTCGCGGTATGGCGAGACCACGTTGTGCGCTATGAACGTTTCGCTGCCCAGCTCGGCGATTGGCACGCTCTTGCGCCCGGCGAACGGGTGCCGGGGCGAAACAATGAACACCAGGGAATCCGTATAGAGCACGCTCGAAACCAGGCGCGCGTCGCCAGGATCATAGCTGATCACGCCCAGTTCCAGGTTACCGTCGATCAGCTCGCCGGGGATTTTGCTCGACAGGCTACGCCGCACCTGCACCTTGACCTTGGGATAGAGCTGGCGGTAGCGCTCGATGTGTCCCAGCAGATAAAGCGTAGTGGATTCGTTCGCCCCGATGGCCAGCCGGCCAGCCGAATTGTCGCGCAGTTCGGCAAGAGCGTTCGCCATCTCCTGGCTCAAGTTTTCGAAGCGCCGGGCGTAATCCAGCACGGTCTGTCCGGCATCGGTCAGCACCAGGTCCTTGGCCGAACGGTCGATCAGCTTCTCGCCCAGCTCCAACTCCAGCCGCTGTAACGCCAGAGAAACCGCCGGCTGTGTACGCAGCAGCTTCTCGGCCGCGCGAGAAAAGCTCCTTTCGGCGGCGATGGTCAGGAAAACGTGAAGCGGGTAAAGCTCCATTTGCTTTAATGATAATAATAACTTATTTACATTATGAACATTATAAATTTGCCAAATCCGATTGCCATCGTGATAATTGGGAATACCGGCGGGGCTGCGCGAACCGCAGTTCTAGCCGGCAAGATTCCCGGCCGGACCTTGCGAGTGACCGCTCGCGGGTCCGGCCGCGGAGAAAAAGAGGGTGAGTAGCCGGAAATATGAGCAACCGCGTCTATATTTTCGACACCACGCTGCGCGATGGCGAGCAATCGCCTGGCTGCAGCATGACGGTACCCGAGAAGACCCGCATGGCCCACAAACTGGTGGAGCTGGGCGTGGACATTCTCGAGGCCGGTTTTCCCATTGCGTCGGACGGTGATTTTGAAGCCGTCGACGCCGTCAGCCGTGAGTTTCGCTGGGTGACCGTCGCCGCTCTGGCGCGTTCCTGCACACTTGATGTGGAACGGGCCGCGCGCGCTCTCGACCACGCCCGGCGCCCGCGCATCCATACGTTTATCGCGACCAGCGAGATCCACCTGAAGTACAAGCTCAAGAAATCGCAGGAGCAGGTACTGGACGAAGCCGTGGCCGCGGTTGAGCTTGCGCGGCGCTATGTGGATGACGTCGAGTTCTCGGCGGAAGACGGCGCGCGCACCGACCCGGAATACCTGGAAAAGATTTCGAAAGCAGTAGTCGCCGCGGGCGCCCGTACGGTGAACATTCCCGACACGGTTGGCTTTTCGGGTCCGCGCGAGTATGGCGCGTTGATCGGCCGCATCGTGAAAGCGCTGGGCGACTGCGCCATCGTCAGCGTGCACTGCCATGACGACCTGGGGCTCGCGGTCGCCAATTCGCTGGCGGCCGTTGAGGCCGGCGCACGGCAGATCGAGTGCACCATTAACGGCATCGGTGAGCGCGCGGGCAACTGTTCGCTCGAAGAAGTCGTGATGGTGATGAAGACGCGCAACGATCTCTATCCGTATGTGACCGGCATTCACACAGAGCACCTTTTCGCGGCCAGCGAGATGCTGAGTTCTATCATTACGTTCGGCCCGCAGCCTAACAAGGCCATCGTGGGCCGCAATGCGTTCGCGCAC
>DATLVQ010000513.1:0-9862 GCA_035577325.1 Bryobacteraceae bacterium
GGGCGCGGCGAGGCGGTGGAGCGCCAGGAACAGCACGGAGGGTACGAACAGGAGGCAAATGGTTCGAAAATACTTGCGCGCGAACAGGTACGTATAGAGGGCCGCGAGCGCGGGGTAAACTACATTGATTTCGAGCGCGCCAAAACCCAGGATAAACATCACCCACTGCCCGATGCAGTCACTGCGCCGGCCGGTCTCGATGTAGCGCAGCAGAAACCAGAATGCGCTCAACAAAAAGAAACCACAGAGCACCTGGTTGTAGACCGATGTCCAGACCATGGGGAGCGCGAGGCTGCCGTGGACCATCCACAAGATCGCGGCCCACAATCCGGCCGTGCGCCAGCCGGTCAGGCGGCGGGCGATGGCGGCGACCAGCAACAGGTTGGCAAGCTGCGTGAGGAAAACCCAGATGCGGAAGGGCAGGGCATGCACGCCGAATAGCGATTCGAAA
The DNA here is from genome assembly GCA_035577325.1 of Bryobacteraceae bacterium. GTDB lineage: Bacteria > Acidobacteriota > Terriglobia > Bryobacterales > Bryobacteraceae > QHXW01. Next base: position 452 of record DATLVQ010000513.1, read on the forward strand.
AGCAGAAAGAAGCCGCGCTCGCTGAAGGGGCGGATGGAGCCCTGAGCCATGGGCGCGAACAGCGCGTGCATGAGCGTGGGCCAATCGTGGACGTGCAGACGGAGGGCGAGCCAGGCGAAGTCGTCGGCCTGAAACCACGCCAGCAGACCGCGCCAGTAAATGGCTAGACAGAGGAGCGGAGGCGCCAGCCAGTAAGCTACGGCAGGGAGAGTACGCGCGCTGCCTTGCGGTGCAGCGGAGGGTATTGCCGCCGCGTGCACGTTCACCGGCTTTCCAGGCCTATGCTGCGGGCAATCACTCCGAGATCGCGGGAGTCTCCGTGGCCAGGCGTGAAGGAGTGATCCAGTTCAAAATCGATGCGGACCGAAGGCTTGGAGACGAGGTCCGGCGGGATTTGGCGCGTGTAAAGCGCCGCGCCGGGACGGCGGTACGTTTCCGGCGCGAGGAGCTTGCCTTGCATCGAGGCGGAGAGAATGACTTGCTTGAAACGGGAAAAAACGACGTCCGGCAAGGTGAATCTGAATCGCAGGATAGCCCCGCGGCGGGCGGAACCGATCGGGGCGCGAAGAACGACGGCGAACCTGCGGGCGGTCCAGCGCCATGCATTGTCCTCGACGTCCCACCAGCCGGAGACCAATTGCGGGACCGCGCGAGGGTCGGCGACCTGGATGCCGGCGGCCGGCCGAGGCGCGGAAGTTTCTTCTTCGGTGTAGCCGGTAAAATCGCGTTGAGTTTTGCATCCCGTGGCGAACGTTGCCGAAAGCAAGAGGGGAATGATCAGGATGCGGCGGAGCGCGATTCCCTCAATCGCCACTCTTCTCCACCTGCACCAGGCAACTATAGAACGTCGGGCCGCCGCCTTTGTCAGTGAGGCGCTCGGAGGTGAGCGCGTTGACATTGCGGGAGTCCGGCGATTTCTTGGCCCACCGGGTGGAGGGCGCGCAGACGACGCCCGGCGACACGTCGCCATCGACTTCAGCGCGAAGCAGGCAGGCGCCGCGATCGTTGAAGAGGCGGACCTGATCGCCGGTTGCGATGCCCCGGGGACCGGCGTCCGCTGCGTGCATCTTGACGATGGCAGTCTGGCGGTCGGTGTCCGGCTCGTTGCCGAAGGTGGAGTTCATACTGTCGTCATTCTTGGGCGAGATCAGCTCCAGCGGAAACGTATTGCGCAGCGCTGGTTCGCCGAGGCGCGATTCGACGGGCGGCGTGTATTCGAGCGTCTCCGCGTTGAATTCACACTTGCCGGATGGCGTACCGAAGCCGCCGTTGGCGAAAGGCAGGAAGGCATCGCCGTTCGGGGCAATGCGAAGGCGCACGGAACGATCGCAATCGAGCTCTTCCAGAGTGATCCCTTTGACAAAGGGATGATCAGAGGCCAGGAGCGCGCGGATCATGTCGTCTTCGGAATCGCGGAAACACGGTTCGCTGAAGCCCATGCGGGCGGAGAGCTGCCGGAAAATTTCGACGTTGGACCGGGTTTCACCCGGTGGCGGCAGGACGGGCCGCGCCAGCTGCAAATAGTAATGTCCGTAGGCGAAGTAAACGTCTGTATGCTCGAGGAAGGTGGTGACAGGCAGCACGAAATCGGCGTAGTCGGCTGTGTCGGTCTGCATCTGTTCGAGCACCACGGTGAACAGGTCATCACGCCGCAGGCCCTTGAGCACGGCATTCTGATTGGGCACGACGGCGGCCGGGTTTGAGTTGTAGACCACCAGCGCCTTGACCGGCGGGGCGTCGAGATCGTTGAGCGCCCGGCCGAGGTGCACCATGTTGACGAGGCGAGCTTCGCGGCCGAGAGGGGAAGCTTGTTGCAGTTCCGGCCGCTCGAGCGCCGTGCGGTTAATCTGAAATGCGCCGGAGGTGGAGAGGGACGAGCCGCCGCCCACTTCCCGCCACGAGCCGATGACGGCCGGCAGAAGCGAAATAGCGCGCACTGCCATGGCGCCGCGCTCGCTACGCTGAAGTCCATAGTTCAGGCGGATCACGGCAGGTCGCACGCTGGCATACTCGCGCGCGAGCTGGACGATTTCCTCTTTAGCAATTCCGGTGAGGGCGGCGACGCGCTCGGGTGGATATTGTTTCACACGTTCGCGCAAGGAGTCGAAGCCTGATGTATGCCGCTCTATGTAATCGGCGTCGTGGAGATTTTCGCCGACGATGACGTGCATCATACCCAGCGCGAGCGCGGTATCACTGCCGGGGTTGATGAAGAAATGCTTGTCGGCCAGTTGACCAGTGCGGTTGCGATGCGGGTCGATGGTGTAAAGGCGCGCGCCCTGTCGCCGCGCTTCCACGATGAACGGCCACAGATGGACGTTGGTGCCGAGAATATTCGCGCCCCAGGCGAGAATCAGGCGGGAGTGGCGGAACTGCTCGGGCTCGGTGCCGTACTTGAAACCGGTGGAATCGACGAGACCGACGCCACCCGCTGCCGAACAGATCGTACGTTCGAGCCGCGACGCGCCCAGGCGATGGAAAAAGCGGCGGTCCATGCCCGAGCCTTGCAAGAAACCCATCGAGCCGCCATAGCTATAAGGCAGAATAGCTTCGGGGCCGGACTCGGCGGAGATGGTTTTGAACCGCGCGGCAATTTCATCGAGCGCTTCATCCCAAGCGATGCGCGCGAAGCGGCCCTCGCCTTTTGCGCCCACGCGCCGCAGCGGATACAGCAGCCGCTCGCGCGAATATTCACGCTCCAGATAGCGGGCGACTTTCCCGCACAGAAATCCGCGGGTTACGGGATGCGCGGGATCGCCGCGAAGCCGGGAGCCTTTGCCATTTTCGACATTGATGAGCAGGGCGCAGGCGTCCGGGCAATCGAGCGCGCAGACGGAATGGCGGACCTCGGCGGACAAGCCAAAATTATAGCAACTGGCGGGGAGTGGGCAGCACGATTCCGGGACACTAACGGTAAGCGGCCGCCGCTTCTGAACACCGCGGCCCACGAGCGGACAACTGCATCACCGGCATCCGGCCTATCTGCAAGCACTTACGGTGGCCTGCCACCGGCATATTCTCAGCGGTTTCCATTTACCACCAAAACCATATGTTCGAGCAGATGTCCGCGCTTTTACCGATCCGACTTTAATCTCACCGGATGCTGGATATACGGCCCGCGCTCGGGCGAAATTTTCTGACCGAAGGAAGGGTCGCCGGGCGTGAGCATGCGGCCATCGTGAGCGAGGGATTCTGGCGCAGGCGGTTCGGTAGATCCGCGGCTGCTCGGAGAATCGGTTACGCTGGACGGCACGCCGTACACGGTGGCCGGAGTCATGCCGGGGGGTTGCAGTTTCCCTCCGCCTATGACTTTTATGTCGAACGAACTGCCGAAGGACTGGCGGACGTGGAACGGCTGAAGCGGGACGTCATGATCGAGCAGGCGCGCCCGGAAGCGCCCAGGCTTGCGACGCGCCTGAAAAAAACATAAGAAATCGAATGCGGGGATCGGCGGCCGTGACAGCGACGCTCGTGCCGGCGTGGCGTGCGAGCCAGGTTGATCCCACAGCGGCGCTGCGGTATGAGTAAACGCCCTTGGTGATTTATCGAACGGTAGGTCACGGTTGTTAACCCTCGGGAAACTTGCCATTCGATCGCTACGTCCTTATTCTTGAAAGCAGTGCAATGGGATCTCTGTCACTCAAATTAACGCCTGGAATTGTGGCGATGGCGCTCGCCGGGTACCTGCTCAATGCGCAAACGCCGCCGGACGCAAAGGTGACGGAACCCGAAACTTTCACGTTTCGCACCGACACACGGCTGGTAGATCTGCATGCGAGCGTAGTGGATAAAGACGGCCACCTGGTACTGGGGTTGCCGCAGAGCGCGTTCGCAATTTACGAAAACGGCGTGAAACAGGAAATCAAGATGTTCCGGCGAGAGGACGTTCCGGTCTCCCTCGGCCTGATCATCGATAACAGCGCGAGCATGCACGACAAGCGTGCCAAGGTGGGTTCGGCAGCGCTGGCGCTTGTGAGCGCCTCGAATCCAGAGGACGAAGTCTTCATCATGAACTTCAATGAGGAGACATCGCTTGAAGTCGACTACACCAGCAACATCAAGACGCTCGAAGAGGCGCTCAAGACCATCAATTCGCATGGCGGTACTGCCATGCGGGACGCCCTACGCATGGGTATCGAGCACCTGAAGCACGGCGGGAAAAAGGAGAAAAAGATCCTGCTGGTGGTGAGCGATGGCGAGGACAACGCCAGTGTGGAAACGTTGGGCCACCTGATTCAGGCCGCGCAGCAGAATGGCGTCATTATTTACGGTATCGGGCTGTTGAGCGATAACGAGCCGCGCGAAGCCGAGCACGCCAAGCGGGCGCTTGATGCGCTGACGCTGGCAACAGGCGGCCAGGTCTGGTATCCGAACGACGTGACGGAAGTGGACGGGATCGCGCGCGAAGTGGCGCACGAGATCCGGCATCAATACATTTTGGGGTACACGTCGTCGAACCAGGCGCTCGACGGGAGTTTCCGCCGGATTCGCGTCACCGTCAAGGCACCGGGCGATCCCATCGTGCGGACGCGCTCAGGATATTACGCGAGCACGGACCGTTAGCGCGGTAACCGCAAAAACCCTCAACGCCGAGACGCAAAGGCGCCGGGAAGATCTAAATTTTGCGCCGGCGGTTTTCTGACAACACCTCTACTTCTGCTAGCGCTGCGATAAACTGTCATCATCCGATGACACGACGACAGCTGTTCACTTTGCCCGTGGCGGGCGCTCTGCTGCGAAGGGCGGCGGTTCCGCAGAGTTCATTTCCGGGTGTGGCGTATCGCGATTATCCGCGGTGCCTGCCGGACTACCTGCGTGATCTTGCCAGGCGGGCGTATCAGCGGCGCAATGAGGAGATTGCGCGTCTTAAGACGCCGGACTTGATTCAAGCGCGGCAGCGGTGGGTGCGCGAGACGTTCTGGAAGCTGGTGGGCGGCGAATTGCAGCGCACGCCGCTCGAGGCACAGAAGATCGGGGCGTTCGAGCGCGACGGTTATCGCGTCGAAAAAATTCTGTACCAAAGCCGGCCCAAGTTTCACATCCCCGCCAATCTTTACATCCCGACGGTGGGCGTGCCGCCGTATCCGGCGGTGCTCTTTCAGATGGGACACTCGGACAACGGCAAGGCCTACGATGTGTATCAGCGCTGCTGCCAGGGGTTGGTTCGCCTGGGATACGTGGTGCTGGCGTTCGACCCGATGGGCCAGGGTGAGCGCGTTTATTATCCGGATTCGGGGGGCACGCACACGCGCCTTTCTTCTTCGGATGACGAGCACACGGTTCCGGGGAAGCAGATGCTGTTGCTGGGCGACACGAGTTCGCGGCTGCAGGTGTGGGACGCAATGCGCAGCTTGGATTATCTGGCGTCGCTATCCATAGTGGATGCGAAACGCATCGGCGCGACCGGGCAATCGGGAGGCGGGACGCTCACGATGCTGCTGACCGCGGTAGATGACAGGGTGGCGGCGGCGGTGGTGTGCAGCGGTAACACGGAGAACATCGCCTGCGCGAATTTTATTCCGCCGGGATCGACCGACGACGCGGAACAGGATTTTGTCGCCTCGGGTCCGGTCGGCTTTGATCGCTGGGACACGATGTACCCATTCGCGCCGAAGCCGCTGCTGATTACGGTGAGCGACAAAGATTTCTTCGGCACGTATTCGCCCGCCTACATCAGCAACGGGTGGGAGGAGTTCCAGAAACTGCAGACGATTTATCGGACGCTGGGGCACGGCGACAGTTTGAAATGGGTGGATACGCCGTTGCCGCACGGGCTCGAGTACGACACGCGGCTCAAGGTTTATTCGTGGTTCGGGCAGTGGCTGAAGGGGCAGGACCAGGCGGTGGAGCAGGAGCCGCCGACGGCGCCGGAGCCGGACCAAACGCTGTGGGTGGCATCGTCGGGAAATGTAGTGCGCACGTTCGGCGGGCTGACGCCGTTCGCCATGAACAAGGCGCGGGTGGTGGAAAAAACGCCGGCGGATCTGCGCGTATTGCTTGGCGTGCCGGCGGGCGACGAACCATCGATCACGGTGTTGCGGCGCGTGCCGTCGCGCGAGGTGGATGCGGAAGCGATCGAAGTGGCTTCGGCGCCGAAAGTGTGGGCGCCCGCGTGGTTGTTCATGCCGAGGGGCCACGCCACCAACAAGCCGGTCGTGCTGATCCTGGAGGCGTCGGGCCGCAATTATCGATGGCATGATGGGGGGCTGTATCAGTCGCTCGCCGTCCGCGGGTACCCGGTGTGCGCGGCTGATGTGCGCGGCATAGGCGACTTGGCGCCGGAATTTGGCGCGGGCGATCCGGGCTACACACGATCGCATCAGAATGAAGAGAACTTTGCCTGGGCTTCGCTGATACTCGGGCGGCCTCTCGCGGGGCAGCGCGTGGCGGACATTCTGGCGTTTACCGCGGGGCTGCGTAAGCATCCGGCCACCAGCGGACGGCGCATCGTTGTGGCGGCGCGGGGGAAGATGACGGTGCCCGCGATTTTCGCCGCAGCACTCGACCCGAATATCAGCGAGCTTTACCTCGCAGGCGGATTGATCTCGTTCCGCAGCATTGTGGACAGCGAAGATTACGATCACAGCTTGGCGAATTTCGTGCCGGGCATTCTGCACCATACCGATCTGCCGGAGACGGTGCAGTCAGTCGCGCCACGCCCTGTCACGCTGGCGGGCAGCGTGGACGCCGCCGGCAGTACGTTAACGAGCGCGGCGGTGCGCCGGATCTATTCCGGCGGACACGTGACGGTGCGCGACAAGGGAGACTGGAGCATCGACGCTCTTTCGGGCTGGAAAACGTGAAAGGTTGTCTGTTGCGGGCGCCCGCGCCCCTGAGCACCAATCCGCTGGCGATGGCGGAAATCCCGACGCCCGAGCCTTTGGGCGACCAGATACTGGTGCGCGTGAAAGCTTGCGGCGTTTGCCGCACGGACCTGCACGTGGTGGAGGGCGAGCTGAAGCCGCGCAAAACGCCACTCATCCCCGGGCATCAGGTGGTGGGCGTGATCGAGAAGATGGGGCCGGAGGCTCACCGGTTTCCGCGCGGCGCCCGCGTGGGCATCGCGTGGCTGCACCAGACCGACGGCGTTTGCGAGTACTGCCGCGCGGGAAAAGAAAATCTCTGCGAGCAAGCGGCTTTCACGGGATACACGGTGGATGGCGGCTATGCCGAATACGCGGTAGCGCCGGAAGCGTTTGTGTATCCGATTCCGGAATCGTTCAGCGATCTGGAGGCCGCGCCGCTGCTGTGCGCTGGGATCATCGGCTTCCGCGCAATGCGGCTGTCGGCGATTCAGCCGGGCGGCAAACTGGGTTTCTACGGGTTCGGCGCCGCGGCGCACGTGGCGATACAGGTGGCGCGGCACTGGGGTGTTGAAGTGTACGCGTTCACGCGTGACGCCGCGCATCAGAGGCTCGCGCTCGACTTGGGCGCCGTCTGGGCAGGATACTCGAGCGCAAAATATTCGAATGGACACGAACCGCCCGCGCTCGATAGCGCTATCATCTTCGCGCCCGCGGGCGAACTGGTGCCGGTAGCACTAAAGATGCTCAAAAAGGGCGGCATGCTGGTGCTGGCCGGCATCCACATGAGCACGATCCCGGCGATGGACTACAACCTGCTGTACTGGGAGCGGCTGGTTCGCAGCGTGACCAACAACACGCGGCAGGATGGCGAGGATTTTCTGCGCATCGCGGCCGAGATCCCGGTCTGGACCAAGGTGCAGGCCTTTCCTCTAGCCGAGGCCAACCGCGCGCTGAACGCGCTCAAGAACGATGAAGTGAACGGGGCGGCGGTGATTCAGGTGGCCGCGAGCTGATCGCGCCGCCCTGCCTGGTAGTTTAGCGCGGCGCTCGGGTCAATCGGCGGCGGGCTTCAGCGCGAACTCCACGTCTTCGGCCGTGATCTTTCGTTGAAACAGCTCAGCGGATTGTTTCTGGAACTTGCCGGGTATCAGACGCACGAGAGCGCCCGCATCGCGGCCCAGATGAGTCGCGCTGAAACGGAGCACCCATGCGCCCTCGGCCGGCCATTGCGGCACTACGGCATATGTTCCAGGCTGTGAAACGGGCGTGAGCTTGAGCGGGATGGAACGGCGGACGCCGTCGACCCGGCCTTCAGCGGTTCCGGTGATGCCGGCTTCCGCGGGATTGTGACAGCCATCGGCGCGCACCAGCACGACGGCGTTCTTGGCGGCGGCGTCTGTAACAGTGGACGGATTCTGAATCGAAACCCAGAAGCCGCCGGCGACGGCGAACATTGCCAATCCGAGCGCGAGCGCGAGGATCAGCGGGACACGGAATCGTTTGGACATGAACAGCACCTCCTTACATCCATCCAGACGACTGTGTTGGCGGATGTGTTAACGGCGCCGGGAAAACTTAAGAGAAAAGCTCGCCGCTGAAAAATGGACGGATTTGGTCGCGTGTGTCGATTTGCATCCGCTATCGCGACTGCGGATCGGCTCAGGCGCCGCCATCGTCAGACACCGCCGGCCACTACATTCAAACCGGACTGGCGCAGTGTTTCGGTTGCCGACAATTCTTGCCGAAACCGCAGATGCCGCAGCCGTGTCAGTTCGACCAACGGCCACCATACGGCGTGCACCAGGCGATATTTGATGAGCAGCCTCCAGAACCGGTTGGAGCGCTTGTAGAGGTATGACATCGCCAGATACGGAGCGACAGAGCGCCAATCCGCGGGCCTGCGCCGCCAAATCGAGGCATGTGAGAAGAGCCGCTGATAAATCCAGGCGTAACCGCGTTCCAACTCTTCGGGCGTCATGTGTTTCGGGAGGAAGACGGCGTGCGCCGTATCGTATAGCGACCAATCGCGGTGCAGCAAACGACCTTCTGCCTCCATCTGGCGGAATAGCGGCGTCGCCGGATACGGAGTAAGAATGTGAAACGTCGTGCACTCCAGACGGTTTTCCTCGATCCATTCTGCCGTCCGAGTGAAGACGTCTTTCCGGTCATGATCGAATCCCAGAACGAACGAGCCATTAACCTGGATACCGTTGTCATGCAGCATGCGGACGCGGCGGGCATAGTCGGCGGTCTTTGGTGTTTTCTTCTTCGCCTCAGTGAGGTTTTCATCCGTGAGCGATTCGAATCCCACGAATACGCCCGTACAGCCGGCGATTGCCATTGTATGGATTAAAGTCGGATCGTCGGTGACGTCGATCGAAACCGCTGCGCTCCAGATCTTGTTTAGGGGTCGCAGCGCGTGACACAGTGCGCGCAGGTACTCCCGGTTGGATCCCAGGTTGTTATCGATGAAGACGGCGTAAGGTTGCGTGTCCGCAAGGAATTCAGAGGCGATCTGCTGGGGATCTCGCATGCGATACGGCATACGCAAGCGATCCGTTGAGAGATAGCAGAAACCGCACCGGTTGTGACAGCCGCGGGTGGC
>DATLVQ010000514.1:0-3418 GCA_035577325.1 Bryobacteraceae bacterium
GAGCGAGGTGCCGGGAAGCAGCCGGTTCACGATGAGGAACGGGATGCCGCGCTTGCGAAAGGGTTCCGAGTCCCGCATCTCGTCTCGTGTGCGGAACAGCAAGGCGCCCGCGAATTCGTGGCGCGCGATCATCTCGTCTTCCGCCTTATCTCCGAGTTGAGGGTGGTAGGAACCCAGCATGGCGGCATAGTTGAACCGAGCGGCTACATCGCTGATGGCGCTCAATCCCTGCTCCGTGAAGTTGGTGCGGATACCCCATTGTTCAGCCTCTGCGGGCATGAGAAAGCCGATCAGGCGGCTGGGGCCGGAATCAGTGTAGGTTACGCCAGGCCGGCAGTTCATTTGCTGAACCGCTGCGAGCACTTTCCGGCGAGTAGCCTCCTTAACGCCTGCCACTCCGTTCAGCGCCCGCGAGACAGTGCTAGCGGAGACGCCGACCTGGCGGCCAACTTGGAGGAGGGTGGTTTTTTGAATGCATTGAAATATTATTGCAATCATTTCCTATTATTCCTGCAAAGTCAATTTGCAAATGACCTGACAGAAATTGCAATCTCGTGCACGATTATACGAATCACTGGGTTTCAACTTAACGGGAAAGCTGTTGCAGGAGGACTCATGCAAAGAGCTTGGAAATTCGCGACCCTGCTTGTCTTGCCGGGGGCGCTGCTTGCACAGTCGACGTATGGCACACTGCTGGGCACGGTAAAGGATGCAACTGGAGCGGTGGTTCCGGGTGCGTCAGTTGTCGTCACCGAAGTCGCTACCAACATCAGCAAGAGCGGCGCCGCCAACGAACGCGGCGATTTCGAAATCCCAAATCTGCTGCCCGGAACCTATGAGATTGCAGTGTCGGCGGGGGGGTTCAAGCGGTTTGTCCGGCGTGGCGTGGGACTGGAGCCGCGCGCCGAGGTTCGCGTGGACGCCACGCTCGAGGTTGGCACGACCGAGACCACTGTGGAAGTCCTGGCGGCCGCGCCCGTGATCACGACCGAGACTGCGACGGTGGCCGATGTGGAAAAGAATCAAGAGCTCAGCCAGCTTCCGATCAACTTTCGTGGCAGGAGTACCAGCCCTTTGAACGCCATCACCACACTTCCCGGCGTTCAGGTGGATTCCGGCGGCCCCTCATTCGGCATCTCGATCGCCGGTACTAATCCATCGCAAAATGAGTTCAGTGTCGACGGTTTCTCTGTTTCGTCGGTTCGAAACAACGGACCCAGCTTCGAGATGTTTCCCTCAACGGAGCAGATCGCGGAAATCAAGATCACTTCCGAGCTGGCGCCGGCCGAGTATGGCCAGGTGGGCGACATATCTTTCGTGGGTAAAGGCGGCAGCAACCAGTTCCACGGCTCGCTGTTCGAATACTTCCAGAACGACGCGCTGGACGCCATTCCCGCGTTCGCCAACGGCAAGCCCAAGAAGCGCGATAACACATTCGGAGGTTCGGTCGGCGGGCCAGTACTGATACCAAAAATCTACAACGGCAAGAACCGCACCTTCTTCTTCTTCGATTGGGAAGGCAACCGCCAGCGTAGTGCCGCCCCGGTCACCAACAACGTGCCCAGTTCGGCCATGCTAGGGGGGGATTTCTCCGGCTTGTGTGGCTCTTACAGCAGCGCGGGCGTGTGCACCGATTCCAGCGGCAAGCAGCTCGTCAACCCGCTAACCGGAAGTCCATTCGCCAACAACAAGATTCCGTCGAGCCTGATCAACCCCGTGTCGCAAAAAGTGTTGAGCACGTTTTATCCTGCCGCCAACCTGCCGAACGCAAGTCCGCTCGACACCAGCAACAATTATCGAGTGAACGATCCGCAGCCCATTACGACTAATCTCTATGACATCCGTGTGGACCAGACCTTAACCGCCAAACAGTCGCTGTTTGTCCGCTGGAGCTGGAAGCGGCTCACCAGTGTGAGCCCGAAGAACTTGGGGATTCCGCAGGACACGATCTTGGATCCGAAGAGCATCGTTGTCTCGCATAACTACACCATCCAACCGCGCCTTTTGAATGAGTTTCGCTTCGGATTCAATACGCAGACTACCGACAATAACTACCCCCGGTTCCCGGACGGCGGCAAGCTCATCGGCGCCCTCGGCTTGCAAACAACTTGGCCCTTTCCCCAAAGGCTCCGGCTTACCCGGCTTCGAGTTCGACGGAGCATCGGGCCTCACTAGCGTAAGTGGCGCGCGCGAAGAGGCGTTGCGCGAACACAAGTACCAATTCGCCGACAATCTCACCTGGATTCGCGGCCGTCACACCATGAAATTCGGCTTCGACGTTCGCGAGCTGCGCCTGGAGGACTACGAAAACTTTATCGGGTCGGACAACTTCGGCAACTATTACTTCAATGGCAACTTCACGGGCTATGATTTCGCCGATTTCCTTCTGGGACTTCCCAGCCACACCGAAGTCGTCAATGCGGGGCCGGATTTCGACGGCCATGAGCGCGCCTACGGCTTCTTCGCGCAGGACTCAGTCAAGGTCACTCCGAAGCTCTCGGTCGATTTCGGCGTGCGGTATGAGTATCACCCGCCGTTCCATGACAACAGCTTGCAGATCACCAACTTCGATCGTGCCAACGGCAACGTCATTGTTCCTAATGCGAAGTCGCTGGCGCTGGCGGCCCCGGGTTTTCTTCAGTCGATCAACGCCTGCAGCCTGCCCACACCCAACCCGACCCCTTATGGCCTATACCCTTGCACAAAGGTCGAGGCGGCGGCGGACGATGGCGTTCCGGCTTCGCTGCGCTTCAGCGACAAGAACGACGTCATGCCTCGATTGAGCTTCGCCTACCGGCTGAGCGACAAGACTGTGATCCGCGCCGGCGCGGGTATGTACAATGAGACGCTGTTGGGGCAGATGTTCTATTCGCTTACCGGTGTTCACACCAGCGATTATCGTGCCTTCCCGAACTCCATTACGAACGGCGTGGCGGCCATTCAGTTCCCTAACACCAAAAGCGCTGTGAGCTCCAATGGGGCGAGCGCGGCCGGCAACGCGTCCTTTGGTACTGCAAACCAGATCACCTTGCGCGACCCCTACGCCACGCAATGGAGCTTCACGGTGGAGCGCGAACTGGGCGCGCAGACCGGCTTGCGTGTGACCTATACCGGCATGCGCTCCATAGGGCTGCCCATCAGCCCCGATCTCAACCAGATCCCGGCGCAATCCACACCGTACGATCCACGCGAAAGACCGTATCCAAACTGGGCTGTCATCAAGACGCGGGACAACGGCGGGACCGCCATTTACAACGCCCTGGAGACCGTGGTCACCCACCGCTACAGTTCGGGCGTCTTCCTGCAGTCGAGCTACGTCTGGGCAAAAAACCTCTCCGACGCTCAAGGCGACAATCCCAGCGGATTCTCCGGCGAAAATGGACCGCGCGTGACCGACCGTTTTAATATTCGCGGAGAC
>DATLVQ010000515.1:0-4353 GCA_035577325.1 Bryobacteraceae bacterium
GCGAGAACGGATGCCGGGGTTCCGGCAGCCGCTCCCAGGCCTGGCCGATCCGGCGCGCCAGTTCTTCAGAATCCATCCGCGATGAGACGCCCGTCACCAGGCGCGTGGCCTGCAGCTGCTGCGCCGCCTGTACCATGGCGTCGAACGGATCGACTCCCGGCACCACCAGCAGGTCCACGGTCTTGCCTTGCTTTTCCGCCACAGACACGACGCGCGAAAACAGCTCCTGCTCATAATCCGAGAAGAGCTGGTTCTGCGAGAGCTCATATTCGCCCGCGCCCGTCGAGACCGGCCGCACCGTCATCACCACAATATCGTGACGCCGCAGGTTGGTCTTTTGGAGCACGGTCTCAAGATGCGCCAGGCGGTTGTAGTCGCGTACCGCGACGAGCACGCATCCGGGCCGGGCATGGATGGCGTCACACCTGATCTGCGGCCGCAGATCGAGATTGAATTCCTCGAGACCGGATTTCTTTTCCTTCAGCCGCCTCAGGTTAATGCGCTCCGACACCGTGAACAGGACGAAAAACACGACCGTGAACGAGATGCCCCAAATCGTGGCAATGCGCTTCGAGAAAAGGTTGGCAATGGCCACCAGGCCCAGCAGCATGGTCGTGAGCGCCAATCCAACCGGCCACTCGCGTCCGGCGAAATGGAAGTTCAGCGGCATCTTGTATTCCTGGTCATGCCGGTGAAAGCGCAGCACCATTACGCCCAGAGCTTTCAGGAAGAAGCTCCACACTACGCCGAACGCATACGCTTCACCCAGCGTGTATACATCGCCGCGGCTCGCCAGAATCGTCGCAATCTGCAGGAGCGTGATCAGATTGATGATGCGGTATGTGGTTCCGAAGCGCCGGTGCGGCTTCCGGAACCAGTCGAGCAGCACCCCATCCTCGGCCACGCGGTTCATGACGCCGTTGGCGCCGATCATGGACGTATTGACCGCACCGGAAAGAATCAGGAAACCGACCGTAACCACGAAGATGTGAAACGCCAGGCGCAGCATATAGGGTCCTGCCAGATGCATGGACAGACCGCCCAGCAGGTTCGCCGCATACGTGGCGCGCAGCGAATCCGGAATAATCATCCCGGCAAATACCGTAATCACGCCCGTGCAGATCACCGCGTACCAGCACACGAGGTTGCCGGTGCGCTTGAGGTTGAGCAGCTTGGGATAAGCGATTTCGCGATACACCTGCGCCAGCGTCTCGAATCCGCTCATCGAGAGCAGGGAGTGGCCAAACGCAATAATGATCGCTACCACCGGAATGGTGGGCCAGAACGTTCCCTTGAACCAGCCCAGGCCGTCGGGACTGAATTGCAGGTTCCGTGGAACGGGCGCGGGCGGCAGGTGACCACCGTTCACCAGCAGCGTGATGGGGCACCAGATCAGAAACGCCACCACCATCACAGTCGTAATCTGCATGATGCGCAGCGCTTTGCCGCTCGATTCGTGAATCCCCTTGGTATTGCTCCACCAGAAATAGATGGTCACCGCAATGCTGAACCAGACCGAAAACCCGTTGGGTGAAATGCGAAACTCGCTGTGCCCCAGTTCGCTGATTTCATTCAGCAGCCGCCCCAAATACTGGCCCGCCGTGACTACGCTGATGGGTCCGGTCAGGATGTAGTCGAAGATGAGCGAAGAAACCGAAAGCCGCGCCACGAATGGCCCCATGGCGTCGCGCACCACCACATACACGCCGCCGCGCACGAACATACTGCTCGATTCCATGTAAACCGAGCGCACGGCGAAACTGAACAGCATGACGCCCAGGATGAACCAGGGCGCGCTTTTTCCAATGGCAAGCTCCGCGATGCCGCCGGCGTAAAACGCTGAAGACGCCAGATCGCTGAGAACGATGGCTGCCGCTCGCCAGAAGGAGATAAAGGAAAGGGCGACCGTAGTCGCGACGATGATCTTGGCGGTTTGCTGCCGGTCCGCCGGAGAAGAGAGTTCGGCCATTCCAGATCTTATTCTACGATCTTCCATCCCGCACCCCGATGGTTTCGTCGGGCGGTAACGTTTCTGGCGCGGGCTGCCGGTGACTCACTTCTTTAATCACGTCTGACATCACGTCGTCGGCATTGGCGGATCGCAATTGTTCCTCCATGCGCCGCAAAGCCACGCCCACGATGTCTCGGTGGTGCAATTTAGCTCCCGGATCTCTCTCACTCAACTCCAGCCATAGCCGGTGCACCAGATCTACATCCTCTGGCCACAATCGCGGCGGATGCGGGCCGAGATTGAAGAAGACCGACCGCCCATCGTCCGTCACAATCTCCAGCGACACGGAAGGGCGGGGAGGAGGAAGCCGTTCCCATGCTTGTCCCACGAGTTTACCCTGTTCGGTGGGATCCATCTTCAGCGACAGGCCGGTCACTATGCGCGATGCTTGCAGAACCTGGGCAGTCTGCATCATGGCATCGTTCGGATCGGTACCCGGCACTACGAGCAGTTCCACGTGCTTGCCGGCCTTTTCCGCCAGGAAAACGACCTTGGTGAAAACGTCGGTCTCGTCTTCCGCGAAAAGCTGCCCGGTTTCCAACGGGTGTTCGCCCGAACCGGACTGCGTCAGATTGCGCACCGACAGCACAACGATGTCGATCTTCTGCGTGTCGGTCTTCTCCAGAACTTTCTTCAGGTGATTCAGGCGATTTGGATTCCGCACCGCTACCAGCACGCTGCCCGGACGAACGTGAACCGATTCGGCCGTGAGATCGTCCCGGTTATCGATGCGGAACTTCTCCTGTCCCGTTTCATGAGCCGATACTCTTTTCTTGTTGTATCGTTCCGAAATCTCAAAGACGGTAAAAAATGCGATCGTGAAGCTCACGCCGGAGATGGTGGCCACTTTCTTGGTCACCACGTTGATGCTTGCCAACGCGAACAGGGCCAGCGTGATCAACCCTAACCCTACGGGTACCTCGCGCCCCGCAATGTGGAAGTTGAGCGGGACTTTCCATTCGCGTCCGCCAGGCTGCTTGTACCGCAGCACCAGCACCGATAGCGCTTTCATCGCGAAACTCCACACCACGCCGAATGCATAGGCTTCGCCCAGCAGATAAACGTCGCCGTGGCTGATCACAATCGTCACTAGTTGCAGGATCACGATCATGTTGATCAGCCGGTGCGTAGTGCCGAATCTGGCGTGCGGATGGCGGAACCACCCCGTAAGCACGCCATCCTCGGCCACCCTGTTGAGCACGCCATTCGAGCCGAGAATTGCGGTATTGACGGCGCCGGAAAGAATCAATGTGCCTACCACCACCACAAATCCATGGAACAAGAAACGGATTGACACCGGACCCACCAGATACATGGAAAGGCCGCCAATCAGGTTGTCCAGATACTTGCCGCGCGCTGCGTCCGGGATAATCATCACGGCGAAGAACGAAACCAGCGACGTGAATAGCAGGCTATAAATGAAGATCACAAAGCCCGCACGTTCCAGATTCTTGAGCTTGGGATACGCGATTTCGCGATTTACCTGCGCCAGGCTCTCTTCGCCGCTCATGGCCAGAAGCGAATGACCCAGGCCGATCATAATCGCGATAAATGTGATGCTGGGCGCGATCGTGCCCTGCAGCCATCCCAGACTGGTGCCAGTAAAGCGCAGGTTGGAGGCGCTCGGAAACGGTACTGGCGCATATCCCTGTTTGAAAATCGTGATCACGCACCAGATGATCAGCATAACCACCATCACCGTTGTGATCTGCATGATGCGCAGGGCTTTCTGGCTGGATTCGTGAACGCCGATGATGTTCTTGCGCCAGAAATATACCGTCACCACCACGGCAAAGGCGGCGGAAAAAGTGTCCGGCGGCAGGTGAACGTGATAGTGCAGATATGCCGCGGCTTCGTTCACCAGGCCCGCGAGATATTGCCCGGCGGTAACTCCGCTGATCGGCCCCGTGAGCACGTAATCGAACATCAGGGCTGATACGGAAAACTTAGCCAGCGTGCCGCCCATGGCCTCGTGGACCACCTTGTACACGCCGCCCCGCACGAACATGCTGCAGCTCTCGATATAGAGCGCCCGCACCGCATACGAGAACAGCATGATCGACAGAATGAACCAGGGCGCCGATTTCCCCACAGCGGTCTCGGCGATTCCGCCGGCATAATAGGCGGACGACGCCAGATCGCTCAACACGATGGCCGCCGCCCTCCAAAATGAGATGAAGGAAAGCATGACGGTCGTTGCGACCACGACTTTGGTCGCGTTCGACCGCTCCTGAATACTCAAACAGGTCTCCTTGTGGGCCCTGTGGGACAGGACACCTTTCAAATTCGCCTGCGAGGTTAGCTGTCGGGCTAGGGCTTGAAAGTACCCGGTCCGAAGTTGC
>DATLVQ010000516.1:0-16664 GCA_035577325.1 Bryobacteraceae bacterium
ACTACTCGCAGGTCGCGCTGGTGGGGGCGCCGCGCATCGCGATCACCGGGACGCAGGTGGCATTCGGGTTCCAGGATGCCGATGCACGGCTGGCGTTTGGGCGCCTCCAGAAGGAACTGGGTGCGGTGGGCGCGTCGATTAAAGAGGTGGCATGGTCCAGTGTCTATCCGCTTTCGCCATCGATCGCGGACGAAGTGCGAAAAGTCCGCTTTGAATACTACGATCCAGCGCGGCCTCCGGCGAGCACTCTGCTGCCATTTGAGGGGCTACCTTCTATGGATGCGAGTTTCGCGGTGGACGCTATTGCGGTGGTGAATCGATAAATGGCAAAGACGGTTGTTACTTTTGGAGAGATCATGCTGCGCTTGGCGCCGCCGGGCTATGAGCGCTTCTTGCAGTCGCCGCAATTTGTGGCGACCTTCGGTGGCGGTGAAGCCAACGTCGCGGTCGCGCTCGCGGGGTTCGGCTGGCCGGCGGCCTATGTAACGGTGCTGCCGCCGAGCCACCCGATTGCCGATGCGGTGATCGGCGAGTTGCGCCGTTTTGGCGTGGACACCTCGCGCATCGTGCGCGCTAAAGGGCGGATGGGTGTGTACTACGTGGAAACGGGCGCGAATCAGCGGCCTTCGAAAGTGGTCTACGACCGCGATAACGCCGCCATCGCGCTGGCCAAGCCGGGCGACATCAATTGGGCGCGTGCATTCGAGGGCGCCGGCTGGTTTCACATCACCGGCATCACCCCGGCGTTGAGCGCATCGGCGGCGGATCTGTCGTTCGAGGCCGTGCGCTATGCGCGAGAAAAAGGACTGAAGGTCTCCTGCGATCTCAATTACCGCAAGAACCTGTGGAAGTACGGCAAAGCAGCAGCAGAGGTGATGCGCGAGCTGGTGAAATTTGTCGACGTGGCGATCGCGAACGAGGAAGACTGCCAGATGGCCCTGGGCGTCCAGGCGGATGTGGACGTGCATTCGGGAAAGCTGGACCGGGCGCAGTACCGCAGCCTGGCGGAGAAAGTTCTGCGGGAGTTTCCGAATCTCAAATTGATCGCGATTACGCTGCGGGAATCGCACAGCGCATCGCATAACGGATGGTCGGCGTGCCTGGCGGACGGCAAGGAGTTTCTGGTCAGCCGGCATTATGACATCACGCATATCGTGGACCGCGTGGGCGGAGGCGATTGCTTCGCCGGGGGCCTGATCTATGGGCTGCAGGCGCTTGGCGGACACGAGGAGGCGCTGGAATTCGCCGTCGCGGCCTCGTGCTTGAAACACTCGATTCCGGGCGACTTCAACCGCTTCAGCGTGGATGAAGTGCAGGCGTTGGTGAAGGGTGGGGGATCTGGGCGCGTGCAGCGGTGAGGATTGGGGGGGCCGGTGTGCGGTAAAATAACAGGCACAGCATAACTCTTATGGTGGGTCGTTTCCTGATCGCTCTATCCGTGGTCGCTCTCAGTTTGGCCCAAACGGCCGAACAGAAGCCTGCCGCTCCGCCACCCGAACCGCCGAAGCAAGTGGCGCCGGAAGCACAACAGCAGCGCCCCATTCAGGTGCAGGTCAATGAAGTCATCGTTCCTGTGACCGTGACCGATGAAAAGGGCCGTTTCGTCTCCAACCTGGATGCCAAGGACTTTCGTATCTTCGATGAGGGGAAGGAACAGCATCTGCATTTCTTCAGCCGGGAGCGCAGCCAGCCCGTGGTGGTTGGTTTCCTGGTGGATTTGAGCAACGCCACGCGACTGCATTGGAAAACATTTCAAGACGCCATCATCGAGCTGGTGCTGAATCTGTTGCCGGGCGATACGAAATTCAGCGGCTACCTGGTAACGTACGGCAATGAGGCCGAGTTGGCGGTGAATACCACAAGCGATTCCGAGCCTATCGTGGAGAAGCTACGCAAAGTAAAACCTGGCGGAGGCGCGGCGCTTTACGACGCCATCTACATGGCCTGCCAAAGGCGCCACGTGGTTGCTGGCGAGCCGTTCGATCCCCGGCGCGTGCTGATTATCATCGGCGATGGACATGATACGGCCAGCAAGAGGAGTCTGGAGGAAGTACTGGAGATCGCGCAGCGCAACCTGGTGACGATCTATGGGATGAGCACGGTGGCGTTCGGCTTCAATAGCGAAGGCGACAAGAACCTGATCCGGCTGGCGGAAGAGACCGGCGGGCGCGTCGAGTATCCGCTGCAGGGACTGTATTCGACCGTGTCGGGGTACTTGTCGACGCCCTCAGACGATGGTAATTACGCGTACCAGGTGGGGACGGGCGGGTACGCGGCGGAGATTTCCGGCGGGATTTTCCACGCCGTGGCCAATATCGCGGGCGAAGTCACCACCCAATACATTCTGCGCTACGCCCCTGACATCAATCCCAAGAGCGAAGGAAAAGCGTTCCGCAATATTCGGGTGGCGGTGAACCTGGCGAACGTGAAGATCCGGGCGCGTAAGGGATATTATCCAGCCTCACCGTAGAGAGCCCTGGCATCAAGGATGCAGCTAAACAAAAAGCTGCGCTGGCCGAAGAGAGAAGTAAGATAGACAAAAATGCCTTCCGTTGCCTCCATTTCCAGCGGGCGCCGGCCACAGAACGTCCATAGCGGAGAATATTTGTTGCTCGCGCTGGCGTTGCCGGGCGAGCCCGAGCGCAAGATCGGCGTACTGCTGCGCGACAGCGAGACAGGCCAACTCTATCCGCGGATCCGTGACAACTGGGAAGAAATTCGAGATCCAGAGGAAGCGGAGTGGCTGGAAGCCCTGGGTGACGATTTCGAAGGAAAGATCCGCGAGATGGGTAGTGACGAGTTTCTGCGGTCTCTCGAAGACTCGCTCTCAAATGCGCTGCGCCTGAGCCAGCGGTTCGCGGTGTCGGTAGATGACTTTCCGCGGACTCTTGCGCGCTTGTATGCGGAGCACGTGGAGGCTGCGGATGTGGCGCCGGAAGATGTGCAGCCGTTTATCACTCATCTCCCGCTTTATTCGCTGCAAGCCGCGGCCACCAGGTTTGGCGAGGACCGCGAAGTGGAGGCCCAAGGCTGGGTGAAAGCGCCAGCCAAGCTGCTACTGACTCCCGATATGTTCGTCGGACGCGTGGTAGGGCGCTCTATGGAGCCGCGCATTCCGGATGGCAGCTTGTGCGTGTTTCGCAAGGTGGCGGTGGGATCACGCCAGGGCAAACTGGTACTGGTGGAGCGCATGGGCGCCACCGATACGTCTACGCGGTATACGATCAAGAAGTACACCAGCCAGAAGCGCCGGACCGGCGACGATGCATGGGAGCACGCCGGCATCCGCCTCGAGCCGCTCAACAAGGAATTTGAAGGCTTCGATCTGAAAGAAGGCGAGGCGCGGGTGATTGCCGAGTTTATTCAGGTCCTGGAGTAACGATTCCATCTGAGCGCAAAAGCGGAAGGCCATTGGCCGATCGGGGCAAAAACAATAAAGTTTTTGATTCAACCTCCGGTTTTGCCGCCGTCCTCACCGATTGGTACCGCCGTGAACGGCGAGACTTGCCGTGGCGCGGGACCGACGATCCCTACTGCATCCTCGTTTCCGAAATCATGCTTCAGCAAACGCGCGCGCAGACCGTGATTCCATATTACGAGCGTTTTCTGCAGCGGTTTCCGGATCTGAGTGCTCTCGCGGAGGCACGGGAACAAGAGGTGCTTACATACTGGGGCGGGCTGGGCTACTATTCACGCGCGCGGAACCTGCAAAGGGCTGCACGTGCCATCGTGGCGGCCGGACAGTTTCCCACCGATTACGACGGGATTCGAGAGCTGCCGGGGGTTGGCCCCTACACTGCGGCGGCTGTGGCGAGCATTGCGTTCAACGGTCCGCATGCAGTGGTGGATGGCAACGTGTTGCGCATAATCGCGCGGCTAAGCGATGATGGCGCCGATATTGCCTTGCCCAAGACGCGTGCGCGCTTTCAGCAAATTGCGAATCAGTGGCTGGACGGTCGCGATCCGGGCCAGTTCAATCAAGCCATGATGGAACTGGGGGCGACAGTTTGCCTGCCTAGGACACCGCATTGTCTGCTGTGTCCGGTAGCGCAGTTTTGCGAAGGGCGCAAAGCCGGCCGCCAGCATGAGCTTCCACTAAAACGAAAGAGGGCCGAACCCCGCCACATCCAGATGCAGGTCGCCATCATCGAGAAGAAAGGGTCGGTTCTGTTGCGGCGCAGGCCGGATGGCGCGTCGCTAATGGCCGGATTCTGGGAGCTGCCTGCACCGGGGGACCTGCCCTCCTGGTGCGCGCATGAGACTCTCGGGTCATTCCGCCACACGATCACGCATCACCACTACACTGTCACGGTACTCAGAGGGACAGTCACGCGGGTTCCTCCGGGATTTCGCTGGCGGCGGAACGGGCTCGATCGTATTCCGCTGACAACCGTGGCCAGGAAAGCCATACGGCTCAGAACTTCCAGCTAAGTTGTCCGATGTTTTAAAAACGTCTACATGGCTCGCAAGTAAGTTGCAAGCTGACTCTCGATAAGAAATACGATATAGGCCGGTGTAACCATCGGATTTTGTTGTGCAGGTGGCAATGCCTCGAGTAACGCCACGATACCGATAAAGCAATAGTTCTTGCGGGAGAGAATTCCGGGAAGGCCGCGCCACATTGTTCCTGTAAGGACTTCTTCTCGATGCATCGCTTCATATTCTTGCTGACGGCAGTGCTGACCTTTTCTCCCATGGTGACGGGCGAAAGTTCCAGGAAATCGACTTCGCCATCGTACACAACGGCCAGTGTGGTAAATGCTGCCAGCAACTCGGCTGATGCGCTGGCGCCGAATACGATCGCTAGTCTTTACGGAACCGATCTTTCCTATGACACTGGCCAGGGGCCACTCAACAACTTTAACGGAACCATGCTTCCCGAACACCTATGGGGCGTGCGGGTATACGTCGGCCAATACGCGGCGGGTCTCTATTATATTTCTCCACGGCAGATCAACTTCTTGATCCCCGAGTTGCATCCCGGCGACACAGATTTCTACGTCTCGCGACAGGGCGTTGCCGGGCCGCACGTACGGATCACACTGCGCGACGTCGGGCCGGGGCTTTTCCAAAGGGAACCCGGCATCATCGCGTCCACGCACACTGATGGGAGCATCATTACGAAAGATCACTCTGCGCGTGCCGGCGAAACTGTGGTGCTCTACGGCACGGGCTTGGGAGAGACGGTGCCGGCGGAAGTAGTCGGTCAGTTCAACATGGTAGCGGCGCAAATACGACGTCTCAGCGACTTGCGGGTGATTATTGGGGGGAAGAACCTGGACAGCGCCCGCATCCAGTATGCGGGGGTTACGCCGGGCTCTCCAGGGCTCTATCAAGTTAACGTCAAATTGCCAAACCAGCTTACGCCAAATCCGGAAATCCGAGTAACGATTGGAGATCAGTCCAGCCCGGCAAACATGATATTACCCGTTCGTTAACCCAAAAATCCTGTAACTCGATGGCGGCCGACGCGTTTAACCACTTAGGATAAAATAGAGCAGGGAGCTTTATATGGGTATTCGCGGCGCGCTTTTGGGACTTGTTATGGTGGCCGGAAGTGTATTGGCGCAGGAAGCTGAGACGCCACTGGCGCAGACGTCGCAGGGCCAGAACGCCGCCGCACCGACGAACGGAGCCAAGGCGGGCGGGTATGTGGTTGACACGGGCACGAAGGTGCCACTGGCGCTAATCAACAGCATCAGCACCAAGCACTCCGCCGAAGGCGACCGCGTGTATCTAGAGACGGTATTTCCCATCATGGTGAACGGGCGCATCGTCATTCCACCCGGCAGTTATGTGGCGGGTACGGTAACGCAAGTGAAGCGTCCGGGGCGCATGAAGGGCCGGGGTGAACTTTTTCTGCGGTTCGACTCACTGACGCTGCCCAATGGCGTCACGCGAGACTTCCGTGCGCGAATCGGCACAATGGACGGACGCGCCGCTGAAGAATTTGATCGCGCCGAGGGCAAGATCAAGAGCGAAGGCAACAAGGGCGGTGACGCGCGCAATGTGGGAGAAGCTACAGCGGCGGGTGCTTCCATTGGTGTGATTTCCGGTGGAGCAACAGGTCACTACGGCATGGGCGCAGGGATCGGGGCTGCCGCCGGTGCAGCCGCAGGCCTCATGGGAGTTCTGCTAACGCGCGGTCCAGATGCTGTGCTGGCGAAGGGCAGCACCATCGAGATGATTCTCGACCGCAATCTGACTTTCCAGGACGCTGAACTGAATTTTGGTCCCATGCAGCCCATGCAAGTGTTCGACGGCGGAGGGCCGCAAGGCAAGAAAAATGGCGGCGTGCTGCCGTCGCGCCGATTTCCGTTCTGAGCCCTAGTGAGCCCGCGTGCTGCGCTGGACACTTTGTTAGAATCGCTCAGGCGGAAATTCATTGCCTTCGAGCGGAAAGCACCTACTCCAGGAAATTGAAACCTCCCGCTGCGATACGGCGGCCATATGGTGGCTCGGTCACAGCGGATTTGTCCTGAAATACCGCAACAGCATCTTCTATATCGACCCATACCTCTCCGACTCACTCGGTCCCAGCCAGCCACGCCTGGTCGATGCCCCTCTGCGCGCCCAGGATATTACGCATGCCAACCTGATTCTGTGTACGCACGCGCATGCCGATCACCTTGATCCAGGCACGGTGCCGGCGATTCTGGCAGCGTCACGGCGGGCGAAACTGGTGATCCCCAAGGCGGTTGCGGAGCACGCCCACAGGATCGGCATCAGCTACCAGCGTATGGTGACGACTGATTCAGGACTGCGCGTAGAGTACCTGGATGATCGTATCTATTCGGCGCCTTCCGCGCACAATACGCTCGACTGGACGCCGCTTGGCGGCTACCCGTGCCTCGGTTACCTCGTGCGGTTCGGCAATTGCACGATTTATCATGCAGGTGACGGGATTCCGTACCCCGAGCTCGCCAACCGGCTGCGCCCTTACAGCATCACTGTGGCTCTGGTACCCATCAGCGGCCGGAAAGCGGACGCAGGGCCGGGAAACTTCGAGATCGCCGAAGCCGCACAATTGGCCGAAGACATCGGCGCGCACTGGCTTGTGCCCATGCATTACGGCATGTTCGCGTCGAACACGGGCGACGTGAGCCGGTTCATCGATCATTTGCTAGGGCAGCGGCCTGGGCAGCGGTTCAAGGTGTTCGAAGTCGGCGAGAAATGGGTGGTCGAGTAAGGTACGCGGGAGTTCGTCAGAGAAGGCTGCCTTCACCAACCCATCTTGTTCATGCGTTCCAAAATGCGCGTGCTGTACTCATTCATGCGAGGCGGCTTGCGGCGGAGGGGCGATGGCAAGACAGCGGCGAGGCGCGCCCCTTGATCCCGGTTCACGAGCGCCCCGGAAATTCCGTAATAATACTGCGCGGCGGCTTCGGCGCCGTAGACGCCTGGCCCCCATTCAACGACATTCAGGTATAGCTCGAGGATTCGCCGCTTGCCGAGAATCCACTCGGCCAGTGGCACTAGCGTGTACTCAATTCCTTTGCGCACGAAGGAACGGCTGGTGGTGAGGAACAAGTTCTTAACCAGTTGCTGGGTGATGGTGGAAGCGCCGCGCAGGCGTCCGTCTTCCTGCTCCTCTTCGATAGCGTTGCGTACCTCCTCCCAATCGAAACCGTGATGCTGATAGAAGCGGCTGTCCTCGGCGGCGATGACGGCATGCTGGAAATCAAGTGAAATCCGGTTCAGTGGAACGAACTTGTACCGTTTATGGTACGGCGTTTTGTGGAACCAGGACTGCACGCGCCGCTCAATGTGGACCGCTGTGAATGGCGGGTTGACTGAGCGCAGGGCCAGCAGGCCGAGTGCGGCCAGCGCGTAAAAGCCGAGCACGGCGGCCAGGAGATATCGCAGGAGGCGGTTGAGCGAGCGGCGTTTTTGCGCGGGCTTGGGCTTCCATGCCGTCTGATCAATGTGGCGCGCCACAATGACAGCATACGGGATGGTAGCCGGGTGCGGCGAAAACAGTGCGGCCTACACGTTGAAAGCCATCGCAGGCCAGTGCGCGACCGATGATATACTTCGTTTCCGTTCCATGCGCCTGCCTGTTGCCCTGATGCTATGGTGCGCCGTGCTGACCGCCCAGGATCCGGCGGAGATCACACGGAAGCCTGTCACGACTCCCGAAGATCTGGCGGCGGGGGAGCAAATCTACCGCATCCAGTGCGCTTACTGCCACGGCACACGTGGAGAGGGCGGGCGCGGCGCAACGCTCGCACGTCCTCGTTTACAGCACGCTCCCGACGATGAAACGATGTTTCAGGTGATCGCGCGCGGTATTCCGGACAGCGAAATGCCGGGACATTGGTTTACGGCGCGAGAAATCTGGCAGGTGGTCGCCTTCGTGCGGACCTTAGGCCGCCAGGCGCCACAGAAAATCAGTGGCGATCCGACGAACGGAGCAAAGCTATACGCCGGCAAAGGCGGTTGCACAAAGTGCCACACCGTAGGAGGGCGCGGCGGCGCCATTGGCCCCGACCTAAGCGACATCGGGGCGCGCCGCAGCGTGCATTATCTACGCGCCGCGCTGGTCAAGCCTGAGGCTGCGGTTCCCAACGGTTTTCTGCTGGTCGAAATTGTGACGATCGCTGGCGTGCGTATCGCCGGTATCCGCCTCAACGAAGACGCCTTCTCGATTCAGATCCGTGATCTGTCAGGGCAGTTCCACTCATTTTGGAAGAGCGAACTCGCGGGATTAGACAGGCAACGAGGTAAATCGCCGATGCCAAGTTATGAGGGCCTGCTCACATCGGCCGAGCTGGAAGATTTGATCGCCTATCTGGATTCGCTACGAGGTGCCCAGTGAAAAAAGCTTGGTTGTCGGTGGCGTTGGCGACGCAGGCATTGGCGCAGGTCCCCTACGAGCGCATTTTGAAGTCCACAGCGCAGCCGGAAAATTGGCTTACTTACTCCGGAAACTACCAGGCGCATCGATATTCGACGCTCGATCAGATCACCCGCGCCAACGTGCAGCGGCTTCGGGTTGCTTGGGTGTACCAGATCCATGCGCATCACAAGGTTGAGACTTCTCCGCTGGTGTTTGACGGCATTATGTATATCAGCGAACCGCCGAGCGACGTGACTGCGCTTGACCTTCGTACAGGCAGGCCGATCTGGAGCTATCGCCGGAGTATTCCCGCCGTTCCCGTCTGCTGTGGCCAGGTGAATCGGGGCGTGGCTGCACTCGATGATCAGCTGTTCGTGGGAACGCTCGACGCACACCTGGTCGCACTGGACATGAAGACTGGGCGAGTCCGCTGGGACGTTGAGGTGGCGGATTACAAGTCGGCCAACTCGATCACGCTCGCGCCGCTGGCAGTCAAAGACAAGATCATCGTCGGTATCGCCGGAGCGGAATTCGGCATCCGGGGATTTCTGGATGCCTACGACGCGAAGACGGGAAAGCGCGTGTGGCGTTTCTGGACGGTGCCGGCGCCGGGTGAACCAGGCAGCGAGACCTGGTCGGGCGATAGCTGGAAGACTGGCGGCGCACCAACGTGGGTGACCGGATCCTATGACGCCGAATCAAACCTGCTTTACTGGGGCACGGGAAACCCGGGGCCGGATTTCTCCGGAGCCGCGCGTAAAGGCGACAACCTGTATTCCGATTGCCTGCTCGCTCTTGACGCGGATACTGGCAAACTCCGATGGCATTTCCAGTTTGTCCCGCACGACGTCAACGATATCGATGCCAACGAAATCCCGGTGCTAGCGGATGCCAAGTTCCGCGGCCAGCAACGCAAACTGGTGCTGTTCGCAAATCGCAACGGTTTCTACTACATTCTTGACCGCCTCACCGGCGAATTCCTGCTTGCCAGGCAATTTGCTACCCAAACCTGGGCGAAAGGAATCGATGGGCGGGGCCGTCCGATTCCTAATCCAGCCAGCGCGCCCAGCCCCGAAGGAGCACCCGTTTACCCCGATGACGACGGCGCGGCGAACTGGTACAGCCCCTCTTACAATCCACAAACGGGCATGTTCTATCAGAACGCGCGCGAGCAGGGAGCGATTTACTACCTGACCGAAGCTCCTTATATGGCCGGCAAGCGCTTCATGGGTGCAACCCGGCGTCCCATTCCGGGAGAAGAGTCCGGGGGCGCGTTACGCGCGCTAGACGCCATGAGCGGAGAGCAGAAATGGGAGTTCCGACTGCAAACGCCACCCTGGTCGGGCGTGCTATCCACAGCAGGTGGCGTGGTGTTTTCGGGCGACATGCAAGGTAATTTCTTCGCGCTAGATGCGAAGGACGGCAAACTGCTTTGGCGCTTGCAAACCGGTGGCGGCATTTGGGCGAATCCCATCACGTATATGAGCGAGGAAAAGCAATATATAGCCATCGCCGCCGGTAGCGCGATTATCGTCCTCGCGCTGGATCACCAGAACGATGCCATTTCGCGCGCCTCAGCGCCGGCGCAGCGCCCGGTGCATTTGACTCCTTAGCCATCCCAGCGCTTCGACACCTGTCCCTGCGTTACGATGTAATGAAAACAGTGCCCTTGCTATGTGGATAGTCCGGCTTGCGCTCCGGCGCCCGTATACGTTCGTCGTGATGGCGCTGGTGATCGTGATTTTAGGCGTGCTCGCGATCCTCCGCATGCCCACCGACATTTTTCCCGAGATCAACATACCAGTGGCCAGCGTGATCTGGAGCTACGGTGGCATCTCGCCCGAGGAGATGGCCGAAGTCATCACCATTCGCTGTGAGCGTGCTTTCACCACTTCGGTGAACGACATTGAGCACATGGAATCGCAGTCGCTGCCCGGCATTGCGATAATCAAAATTTTCTTCCAGCCCAACGCCAAGATCGAGGCGGCGGTGGCGCAACTTGCCGCCAGTTCGCAATCGGTGCTGCACTCGCTGCCCCAGGGCATTTTTCCGCCGGCGATCCTCCGTTACAACGCTTCGAGCGTGCCCATTCTGCAGCTGAGCATCTCGAGTGACACCATGAGTGAGCAGGCGATCTACGATTACGGTTACAACTTCATCCGTACGCAGATGGCCACGGTGCAGGGCGCAAGTTTTCCGCTGCCCTTCGGTGGCCGCCCGCGCCAGGTGATGGTGGACATCGATCCGCGGGCACTCTATGCCCAAGGGCTTTCGGCGAACGACATCTCCGCGGCGATCAATGCGCAGAACATCATTCTTCCTTCCGGCACCGCGAAAATCGGCGCGCGCGAGTACAACATCCGGCTGAACGGCAGCCCGGAAGTGATCGAGGCGTTCAATAACCTGCCGGTCAAACAAACGAACGGCTCTACCATTTACATCCGCGATGTGGCGCACGTGCGCGACGGTTACGCGGTCCAGACCAACATCGTTCGCCACAACGGCAACCGCGGAGCACTCCTCACCGTGCTCAAAAACGGCGGTGCTTCAACCTTGGATATCGTGCGGAGGCTGAGACAGATATTGCCGCGCATAAAGTCCACATTGCCGCCGCAGCTGAATCTGACCATGTTGTTCGATCAATCTGTGTTTGTGAGGGCCGCCATCCAGGGCGTGCTAAAAGAGGCGATCATCGCGGCGCTGCTTACCGCGCTCATGATCTTGCTGTTCCTGGGGAGCTGGCGCAGCACACTCGTTGTCTGCATCTCGATTCCACTCTCCATCCTCACATCGCTCGCCATCCTGCATCTGGTGAACGAAACGGTGAACGTGATGACGCTGGGCGGCCTCGCGCTCGCCGTCGGCATTCTCGTGGACGACGCCACAGTGGAAATCGAAAACATTCATCGCAATCTGGCTCAAGGAAAGCCGATTCTGCGCGCGATTCTGGATGGCGCACAGCAGATTGCCGTGCCGGCGTTCGTTTCGACGCTCTGCATCTGCATCGTCTTCGTGCCGGTCGTCTTCTTGACAGGCGCGGCCAAATATCTGTTCACGCCGCTCGCGCTTGCCGTTGTGCTGGCCATGATGGCCTCGTATATCCTCTCGCGAACGCTGGTTCCGACCATGGTGAAGTACCTGGTACGCGGTGAAGTGGACCGCGATAGCGTGCCGGAAGGGGAGGCTGACGATCACGGCGGCGGTACCTTCTGGCGAGTGCATCACATTTTCAATCGCGGTTTCGAGCGCATGCGCGAGAGCTACCGCCGGATGCTGGATGCCGGGCTTCATCACCGCAAGCTGGTAGCGCTATGTTTCTTCCTTATCACGCTGGCGTGTGCCGCACTCTATCCATTCATCGGCACCGACTTTTTCCCGCAAGTGGACGCTGGCCAGATTCGCTTCCATGTGCGCGCCCCCGCCGGAACGCGCATTGAAGAGACCGAGCAGATTTTCGCGCGCGTGGAAGACTCCGTGCGCGCCATTATCCCGTCGAGTGAGCTGTCCGACATCCTGGATAATATCGGCCTGCCCTATAGCGGCTTGAATATTGCGTATAGCGACAGCGGCATCATCGGCGAGTTTGATGGCGAGATCCTGGTGTCGCTCAAACCGGGAGGACACGGCCCGACCGGCGACTATATTCGCGAGTTGCGCGCCCGCCTGAATGCGCAGTATCCCGATCTCACATTTTTCTTTCAGCCGGCCGACATCGTCGGGCAGACCCTCAATTTCGGTTTGCCAGCGCCTATCGATGTGCAGGTGGGTGGGCCTTTGACTAACGCGCCCGCGAATTTCCAGCTCGCCCAGCAGATTGAAAGGCGCCTGGCGGGCATCCCCGGCGCCGTCGACGTGCACGTGCATCAGGTCCTGAATGTGCCGGAGTTACGGCTGAACGTGGACCGCACGCGGGCTCAGCAGCTTGGCCTCAGCCAGCGGAACGTTGCCGATAGTCTGCTGGTATCGCTTAGCTCGAGCATGCAGACGGCGCCGAATTACTGGATCAATCCGGCCAATGCTGTCGACTACCCCGTTGCTGTGCAGACGCCCGAGTATCGCGTGGATTCGACCGAAACCCTGCTTTCTACGCCGATTCGCGGCACGGCCAACCGCTCGACGCAACTGCTGAGCAATCTTGTGCGGCTCGATCGCGGCACTACCGCGTCCGTCGTCACCCATTACAACGTGCAACCGATGTACGACGTTTTCGCCAACGTGCAGGACCGCGACTTGGGCAGTGTGGCTCGCGAGGTCGATCGCGTGCTTGCTGAGTTCCAGCCTAAATTGCCCCGGGGGAGCTTCTTCGAAACGCGCGGGCAGGTCGACACTATGCGGTCCTCATTCGTCGGATTAGCACTGGGGCTGGTCTTCGCGATCCTGCTCGTGTATTTCGTGATGGTCGTGAATTTCCAGTCGTGGCTCGACCCATTCATCATCCTCATGGCGCTGCCGGGTGCGCTGGCGGGCATTCTACTGATGTTGTTTCTGACACAAACCACGCTGAACGTACCGTCCCTTATGGGCGCTATCATGAGCATCGGAGTGGCTACGGCGAACAGCATTCTGTTGGTGAATTTCGCCAACGACTTGCGTCGCACGGGAGAGGACGCGCGCACGGCAGCGCTTGAAGCCGGTTTTACGCGGCTGCGGCCGGTGATCATGACGGCGCTGGCCATGATCGTCGGCATGGTGCCCATGGCGCTGGGAATGGGCGAGGGCGGGGAACAAAACGCGCCGCTGGGCAGGGCTGTGATCGGCGGGCTGCTGATGGCCACATTTGCAACCCTATTTTTCGTTCCAGTGGTTTACAGCGTGCTTCGCAGCAAGGCGCCGAAGGATTTTGACGAATTGGAAATCGCGGACCTGTGAGGAACTGAATTGGCGATTGGGGAACACACCGTTCATGAGACCGAAGCACAACATGCGAAGCGTCCCAGGCGTGCCAGCCGGGGATCGCTTCTCGGCCTCTTCGTGTTGCTGGCCCTGGTCGTGATAGTGGCGATTGTATTTGGACTGCGGCCGCGTCTGGCGCGCGACAGGGCTCTGTCGGACGCTTCCGAGGCCGCGGAGGAAAAAGCACCCATCGTCAACGTTGCACCGGTACGGCGATCACCGTCCAGTTCCGCGCTGGAACTGCCCGGTGATTTGCAGGCTTATATGGAGTCCCCGATCTTTGCCCGCGCCGATGGGTACATGACCAAGCGGCTTGTGGACTATGGCGACCACGTACACGCAGGCCAGTTGCTGGCGGAAATAGAAATGCCGGAACTCGATCAGCAGCTGGCCCAGGCGCGGGCCAGCGTGGCGCAATCGCACGCTGCCCTCGAGCAATTCCAGGCCGCGCTGGTTCGTGCCAACGCCAACCTCCGGCTGGCGCAGGTAACGCTGGCCCGCTGGAAAAGGCTGACCGAAAAGGGTGTGGTTTCGAAGCAGGATGGCGACGAAAAACAGGCGGACTTCGACGTGCGACAGGCGGAGGTGGCGGCCGCGCAGGCCAACATCGCCGCCGGGATCAAAGCTGGCGAGGCCAGCGAGGCCGGTCTTCGCAGGCTCGAAGAACTTAAGTCTTTTTCCAAAGTGTTGGCTCCCTTCGACGGCATCATCACATCGCGCAACATGGATATCGGCACACTGGTGAATGCCGGAAACGGAGGTCCGAACCGTGAGATTTTCCGCATCGCGCAGATTCAGCGCATGCGTATTTTCGTCAATGTGCCGCAGACCTATGCGCCCCTCATAAGAACGGGTCAGCAGGCCGAGTTGCGCGTTCAGGAATTGCACGGCCAGATTTTTCCGGCCACTGTGGCGCGCACCACCAGCTCCGTCGACGCGAACTCGCGCACCATGCTCGCCATTCTCGAGACGCCCAATCCGAAGGGCGTGCTGCTGCCGGGCATGTACGCGCAAGTGAAGTTCTCATTTCCCGGCAGCAAGGCTGCGCTCCTGGTCCCCGGCGATGCGCTGTTGCTGGGACGCGAGGGCCCGCGCGTCGCCGTGGTCGGGCCGGACCATGTCGTGCACATGCGCGGCATTCATATCGTGCACGATTACGGCGCCGAGCTGGAAGTGGATTCCGGCGTCGCCGACGGCGACTTAGTCGTGGTCAATCCCAACGATCGCGTGCGCGAAAATGTTCGCGTGGAACCACGCGGGCCGGCGAAATAAGCTGGCGATCGGCGGTGAACACTGGCGGCCCGTTTTCATCCGTACAAATGTTCGCAACCGGGCGGGCTCGCGTAAAATGCATTGCCCCGGTAGCCGAGTTCGTCCAGGCCGGCGCGCGACGTATAAAAACCGTGGATCACCTGCTCTTTGAGATAGACAAAGAAGACCGTGCCCGGATTCGGGGGATCTCGATCCGGCAGGCTCTCCGCAATACTTTCAACGATCGTCAATTGCGCCCCCGGCGCTGCCGAACTGAACGTTCGGCCGTATTTGCGCCGTGAGGCCGCGTCCAGCCACGTGAGACCGTCGTGCACAATTTTCTGTGCGTCAAACTCTTCGAGCTTCCGCACCGCGCCCGAGCCGTAGAAATGCACAGCCAGCGCGCGATTCGGCGGTGAGAGGGCCTGCGCCGCCGTGCGCACAGCCGCGGCTTCGGAGACGGTGAGATCAATCCATTCGGCGATCTCGCGCACGACGAGCGTTTCCGTCCCCTCCCCCAGCAAGATCGCGATGAGCCGCTGGATGGTTTGGTATTCATCATCCGAAAAGAATGCCGGCCGCAACGCCGCAGAGCGCAGTTCGACCAGCTCCGTCTCGCCACCAGCCGCAACCGGATGTCCTTCAAGCGCATGTCCCAGATGCTCGCGCGAGGCTTCATAAACACCCGCCGGCAGCTCAGCTGCGTCCATATCGGCGCCTGTCCAGCCCGCGAGCGCCACTCCTCCGCCCAATTGCATCAACCATCGGCGCCGCGTGAGCATCACAGCGCTCCTTTGCGGAGTTGCTCCGCAATGTAGTCGGCCGCGCGCGCGGAAATGGCCATTATGGTCAATGTCGGCTCCGAGCAACCCTGTGTGACAAAGCACGCGCCATCAGTGACGAAGACGTTCTTCACATCATGCACTTGGTTATTTGCGTTCAGCACGCTGGTCTTCGGGTCGTGCCCCATACGGGCAGTGCCGCACTCGTGAATGTTCTTTCCGAAGATGTTAAGTTCGTCAGCCGGTGGAGTGCGGTCTTCGAGCTTCAGCGCGTCCATGATTTCCCCCAGATTGTCGCGCATGGCTTTGGCCATCGCATGCTCATTCTCACCGTAGCTCGCGTGGATGTGCAGCGCCGGAATCCCCCACGCATCCTTTTTTTCCGGGTCGAGCTTCACATAATTGTCGTGCCGCGGAAGGCACTCGCCCTGCGCATACACGCTGAATGAATACGGAATTTGCGCGCGCACTTTGTCGCGGAACTCGCGTCCGAATCCGGGCGTCGAAAAGGCGTGCCCATAGAGCTCCTGGCGCCCGTCACCCGCGAAGTAGTAGCCGCGAAGGAAATTCTTGTTCCGATAAGGGCCGACGGTGTTAACGTATTTTGGAATGATGTAGCCGCATGGACGTCCCACCGGCTCGCGCACTGCCGACCGGAGCGGCGCCATGGTGCCGCCGCCGTGTTCGAGCGTCGTGTGATCCATCAGGTAGTGGCCCAGCACGCCCTGCGAATTTCCGACGCCGTTCGGAAAACGCGGCGAATGCGAATTGAGCAAGATGCGCGTGGATTCGAGCGCACTCGCAGCGAGCACGACTGTTTTTCCGCGTACCTCCCGCGCCACTTTTGTGGAACGGTCGATGTACGCTACACCCGTTGCCTTTCCATCGGGATTCATAAT
>DATLVQ010000517.1:0-4185 GCA_035577325.1 Bryobacteraceae bacterium
CTCACGCGCGGCCTCGATCTCGAGATTCTGACACGCGGTTACGGCGTGGAATCCCGGGGTGTCATGGTCAGCTATCAGACGCAGGCGCCCGTGCTGGGATTGGTGCTGCCCTCGAATTCGCCGGGAGTGCACACGCTGTGGTTGCCGGTGATTCCGATGCAAGTCGGACTAGTGCTGAAGCCGGGGCCTCAGGAGCCCTGGACTCCGTACCGGATGACGGCGGCATTCTACGAGGCCGGCATTCCGCGCGAAGCGATTTCGATCTACCCTGGTCTCGGCGATGTCGGCGCGGAAGTGGTGGCGCGCACGCGGCGAAGCTTGATTTTCGGCGGCACCGCGACAGTCGAACGATATAAAGGCGACTCGCGCGTGCAAGTACATGGGCCGGGCTTCAGCAAGATCCTCCTCGGGGACGATGTTGTCGACCATTGGGAAAAGTATCTTGACGTGATGGTGGACAGCGTGTTCGCCAATAGCGGCCGCGGATGTATCAATTGCTCGGGGATTTGGGCGTCACGCCACACCAAGGAGATTGCCGAAGCGCTGGCCGAACGGTTGGGCCCCGTTGAGCCCCGGCCGCCCGAAGATCCTCAGTCGAGCCTTGCCGCCTTTACCGTGCCCGGTGCCGCGCGCGCGATTTGGAATACGATTGAGGCGCGGCTCGATGAACCGGGTGTCCAACACGCGACGGCCCCTTTCGGCGCGCGCCTGGTCGAAAAAGAGCGTTGCGGCTACGTCCGGCCAACCGTCGTTCATTGCGGCTCGCCCGAGCCGGCATTGGCAAACACCGAGTTCATGTTCCCGTTTGTCAGCGTGGTCCAGTGTCCGCAGGAAGAAATGCTCAAGCGGGTTGGCCCCACG
Source organism: Bryobacteraceae bacterium (assembly GCA_035577325.1). Classification (GTDB taxonomy): domain Bacteria; phylum Acidobacteriota; class Terriglobia; order Bryobacterales; family Bryobacteraceae; genus QHXW01. The sequence goes on from DATLVQ010000517.1 coordinate 862, forward strand.
CTTGTGGCTAGCGTCATCACCCAGGACGCGCAGTTCCAGCGGAAGTTGATCGATGCACCCCACATCGACCGTTTGAACATCGGCGCCATTCCAACCATTAAACTCGATTGGCTTCAGCCGCACGAAGGCAACATCGTCGAGTTCCTGTTCCGTCCACGGGCATTTCAGGCGTCGCTGGATGCAGCCGTGGCCTGAGTCAGTGCTTACGTCGGCTTGTTAGCAAACCCGGTGAAGCCGCTGCCGTTACTTGCCGATGCAAAACGTCGAGAAGATACGATTCAGGATGTCGTCGGCGGTCGTGGCCCCGGTGATGGCATCGATGGGCCGGAGCGCGCCGTAGAGATCGAGCAACAGCATTTCGTGCGGCACATTTTCCGTCACGGCACCGCGCGCTTTGGCAAGAAATTCGAGCGACTCGCGCAGAAGATGCTCGTGACGCAGGCTGGTGATGAATCCGGATTCCGGCTCGACCGCTCCGCCGGGCGCCACTGCTTCGAAGATGGCGGCCCGCAGATTTTCAATGCCTGCGCCGGTTAAAGCTGACACGGCCACACAATTTTCCGGCAGCTCGGCGCGCGGCGGCAGATCGGACTTATTGGCGACGATCAAAGCGCGCCCTTGCGATTGCCCGCGTTCGATCAGCTCGCGATCCTTGGCGTCCACCGGCGCCGACCGATCGACAACCACCAGCGTCAGGTCAGCATCGGCCATGGCCTGGAAACTACGTTCGATGCCCAGCGTCTCGACCAACCCCTCGCCCTGCCTGATGCCGGCGGTATCCACGAGCTTCACCGGTATGCCGTGGATAGCGGCGACTTCCGAGACGAGATCGCGCGTGGTGCCTGGAATCTCGGTGACGATAGCGCGATCCTGCTTGAGCAGGCGATTGAATAGGCTGCTCTTCCCGACATTGGGCCGTCCCACGATAGCCAGCGTAAGGCCCGCGCGCACCATGCTGCCGTAGGCGAAGCTGGTGGCGAGAGTTTCGAGACCGCGCTCGACCGTTTCGAGCCGGCGCAGAATTTCGGCAGCAGGCGCCACGCTGACGTCGTCTTCGGCGAAATCGATGCCCGCTTCGAGCAGCGAAATCAGCTCCACCAGCTGTTCCTTGAGCGGAGCGATGCGGCGCGAAACCGACCCTTCTACCTGCTGCGCGGCGATGCGCGCCTGATAGAGCGTGGTGGCTTCAATGAGATCGCGAACGGCCTCGGCTTGCGGCAGATCGATGCGTCCGTTGAGATAGGCGCGCAGCGTGAACTCGCCCGGCTCGGCTGGACGCGCGCCTTCCGCCATGGCGCGCTCCACGCAATGCCGCAGCACAACCGGAGAGCCGTGGCATGAGATTTCGATCACATCTTCAGCGGTGTAAGAGCGCGGGCGCGCGAAGCACGTGACCACAACCTGATCGACGACGCGGCCTTCCAGGTCCGGCAACTCGGCGAGAGCCGCAGTCCACGTTTGCCACGCGTGCTCGCGCGGAAAGCGAAGGATTTTGCCGGCAATAGCGGCGGCATTTGCCCCGGAGATCCGCACCACTCCCAAACCTCCGCGGCCCGGAGGAGTGGAGACGGCCACGATGGTGTCGTTCAGGTTCAATCGAGGAGATTTAATTCAGATCGGCGGAAGGCCGATGCCATGCCGCTTAAGAGCGCCCGCGGCCCTGGGCTCTCGAACGGCCACGGTCCCCGCCGCGCATGGGCGGGCGACCCGAAGAGCGCTGGTATGACGGCGCCGGCGGGGGCTGTTCCGGCAAACTGGCCATGCCCGCCGGATAAATGATTACCTGGCGGAATCCGCCGTGCCCGCTGCTTTCGCTGCGCACTTCGGTTTCGTTGCGCAAAGCCAGGTGAATCACGCGGCGCTCGCGGCTGTTCATGGGATTGAACCGGAAGGGCACGCCCGTGCGCTTCACTTTTTCAGCCGCCGTGGCCGCGCTTAATCGCAGCTCTTCAATACGCAGTGCGCGATAATCGTGCGCGTCAAACGACAATCGCGAATGATCCTCGGAAGGCATATGCAGCGCTTCCATGGTGATGTATTCCAAAGCCAGCAAGAGTTCGGCTTTGTTGGCCAGCAGCAGATCCACATCAGCGCCCGAGAACTTGACTACAACCTCCGGGTTCTCGAAATCGGGGTTGACGGATTCGCCCTCGGCGATCACGTAGTCAACCGCAAACCCGGCCTGTCGTAAGAGGGATTTCAGAAATGGATCGATGCGCGGAGCGATCGAGGCAATAGAATATTTTTTCTCGCTCACCGTTTGCTCCTGCCGTTCTGCTTTTTTGCTGGCACGGGCTGCGGCAGATCCGCAACCGTCACGGTCTTATTGAAAAACAGCTGCTGCGCGATGCCCACCAAATTGACAGTGAAATAGTATAGCACCAGCCCACTGGCCAAGTTGTAGAAGAAGAAGCCCATTACGAGCGGCATAATTAGCATCATGCGCTGCTGGTTGGGATCGGCGGTGGTCGTGGGCGTCATCTTTTGTTGAATGAACTGCGTCACAATCATGGCGATCGGCAGGATGTGGATGGGCAGATGCTCCGGCGCCGCCAGATCCGGAACCCAGAGCCAGCTGGCGTGCCGCAACTCGATTGAGATGGAGAGCACTTTGTAAAACGCAATGAAGAACGGGATCTGGATCGCCATAGGCAAGCAGCCGCCCATGGGGTTGGCTCCGTGCTTCTTGTACAGGGCCATCGTCTCTTCGTTCTGCTGTTGCTTGCGCGGATCGCGCATGCTGATGCCCTTGTACTTTTCGGCGATGGCGGCGATCTGTGGCTGGAGCGCCTGCATCTTTTTCATCGACTTCAAATTCGAGAGCTTCAAGGGGAACAGAAGGAAATTGATGATGATGGTGACGATGATGATTGCCCAGCCGTAGTTGTACACCCATTTGTCGTTCACATAGTGCAGACCCAGGAACAGCGGTTTGGCCAGGAACGAGAACCAGCCGAAGTCCACGATGCGGACCAGTTGCGGATTCACGCTGTTCAGAATGTCGATGTCTTTAGGCCCGACGAATACGGCGAAATTGTTGTGTGAATTGCCGATGCCGGCGCCAACATGCGGTTCTTCCTTCGGGTTGGCGGGCGTGGCAACGATGTCACTGAACGTAACCAGCTTTACCGGACCGGCAGCAGGCAAAAAGGCCGCAGTGAAGTAGGTGTCTTCAACGCCTGCAAATGAATAATTGCCTTCGGAAGTCACCGGACCGTTCTTGACGGACTTGGCGTCGTGCGTGATCAGCTTGTTGTCTGTGAGATCGAAATAAATACTGTGCTGAGCCGCTAGGGGATTAGGTAGCGTCGGGTCGCCAAAACC
>DATLVQ010000518.1:0-22584 GCA_035577325.1 Bryobacteraceae bacterium
GCCCGTCAACTTGGACTGTGTACGGGTCGGCCCGCAGCACGGCTTTCGCATTCGCCTCTTCCAGCACCTTTGCGATGGTCTTCAGGTGCTTGCCGGCGCGGGGGCCTAGTTTTTTGGCGTCCGGCTTCAAGCGCACTTTGACAAGCGCCGATTCGTCCTCGATCAGCAAGAGCTGCTTCAGATTCGCTTCCTCCAGAATTTGCGCGACATAGTCGGAGTTTTCGAGCACGCGGCGATCGGCAGCATCTTTCGGGCGCACGTATAGCGTGCTGAGCGGCTGCCGGATTTTGACTTTACTCTGTGTGCGCAGATGCAGGGCGAGATTCTTGATGCGGATCACGGCATCGATGCTCTGCTCAAGGGCCTCGTCGATCAGCGATGGATCGACTTGCGGGTACGGCGTCAGGTGGACGGACTCGGGCGCCGATGAATCGACCGACCGAACCAGGTTCTGGTAGATCTCTTCGGTTAGAAACGGCAGGGCCGGCGCCATAACACGCGTGACCGTGTTTAGCACGGTGTAAAGCGTTTGATAGGCGTCGCCCTCACTCTTCCAGAAGCGGCGGCGCGAACGGCGCAGATACCAGTTTGAGAATTGCTCGTCGAATTCCTGAAACGCTTCGATCACCTTATAGTGCTCATAATTCTGGAATGCGTTGTGCGCGGTGGCCACCAGGCGCTGCAGGCGGCTGACCACCCAGCGGTCGAGTTCATTGGTCACCGGAAGCTCCGCGCCGCCGGGCTTCCAGCCGTCGGCTCCGGCGTACATCACGAAGAAGCTGTAGCAGTTCCAGAAAGTCAGCAGCTTGCGGCGGGCGTCGGCATCTATGGTCTGGCCCGCGCCAGCTGCGGGATGCAGATCGGGAAAATTGAGATGCTGCGTGGTTTTCTGCTCTGCGTAAATATAGCGCATCACCTCGGCGCCGAAGACTTCCGCGGCTTCATCGAACGCGATGGAGTTGCCCTTGGACTTGTGCATCTCCTCGCCGCGCGCGTCGCGGACTAGCGCGTGCCCGAGTAGAGCCTTGAACGGAGCGCGCCCGTCGATCATGGCGCTCATGGCCAGCATGGAATAGAACCAGTTGCGGAACTGGCCAGGGAAACTTTCGAGCACCAGGTCGGCCGGGAACCATTTTTCCCAATACGCGCGATCCGTGGTGAAACGCATGGTGCTGAAGGGAACGATGCCGGCGTCGAGCCACGGATTGCCGACATCTTCAACGCGGGAAGCCATATCGCCGCACTTCTCGCAGCAAATTTTGACGGCGTCGATGAACGGCCGATGCGGCGAATTGCCTTCGAAGATCTCCCAGCCTTCGACGGCTTTGTCTTTGAGTTCCTCGCGGCTGCCGATCACCATGAAGTGCTCGCACGCGCCGCACACCCAGATGGGTAGCGCGAGTCCCCAGAAGCGCTTCTTGGAGATCATCCAGTCGCTCATGTTGTGCAGCCAGTCGAGCTCGCGCGCTTCGCCTTCGGGCGGTATCCACTTGATGGTTGGTACCGTGCGCTCGATGCGATCGCGCCAGTCCATGCGGATGAACCACTCGTCCACCGGACGAAACACCAGTTCCGATTTGCAGCGCCAGCAGTGCGGGTAAACGTGCGGATAACGCTCCCGCGCGACCAGAAAACCGGAGACCTTGAGCGCCGCGACAATGTTGTCGGCCACTTCGCTCGCGTTGCAGCCAGTAAACGGGCCGAAGCCGTCGAGAAAAACCGCGTTCTCGTCGAGAGGCGCGATGAATGGCAGGCCGTTATCTTTGCCCAGATGTTGGTCCTCGGCGCCGCAACCCGGAGCAATGTGGACCAGGCCCGTGCCTTCCGCCTCGCTCACCTCGTTCCATGCGATTACGCGATGCGACTCGGCAGGCGTCTTGCCTTCTCCGGTTTCGCCGAACGGGAACACGCCGCCCGGCGTCTGCTGCGCGGGGAGATCGTCGAATGGGCCGGTATAGGCGAGGCCCAGCAAATCGCGTCCCGGAAACTCCGCCAGTACTTCGGGGCCGCCGCCCTCTTTCGGTGCGTTTCCTTTCAAAATCGTGCGGATCGAAGGCAATTTGTGCGTTTCGTGCTTGCCTTCGACCTGCAGGTCCTGCACGCGGTCGCGCTCGAAGTTCGCCTTGGCCACATAGTAGATCCAGTCGCCATGCCGGACTTTCAGATACGTCATCTCCGGATTCACGGCGACGGCCACATTCGAGGTCAGCGTCCAGGGTGTGGTGGTCCACACCAGCAGCGCCGTACGCTCCTGTCCCTTGACCGGGAAGCGAACGAACACCGATGTGTGCGTGGTGATGCGGCGGCCCTCGGCGACTTCCATCTGCGAAAGGCCGGTGCCGCAGCGGCCGCACCACGGCATCACGTCATGACCGCGATAGATGAAGCCCTCGGCGTGACACTTTTTAAGGAATCCCCAGATCGTGTAATTGTTCTCGTCGGCGAAAGTGAAGTAGCTGCCGCCATATTCCGCCGAGCCCAGCTTACGGACGATTTCGCTGGCGCGCGCGGTTTCAGTGCGGCCGCTGGGCAGTTTCGCCGTGACCACGTGGTCACCGTCCGCGAGCGCGTCGCGCAATAGCAGCAGCACCCTCGGGTCATCCCAATCGCACCAGTAACCCAGACGAATGGACTGCTCGGTCTGGCGCGCGGCGTAAGTCAGGACGCGCTCCTTGCAGGCGCGCACGAATTTCTCGATGCCGTAATCGCGAATGTCGCGCTTGGTTCCGAGGCCGAGGCTCTTTTCGACCTCGACCTCCACCCACAGGCCCTGACAATCGAACCCGTTCTGGTAACGCAGCGCGTGCCCGTTCATGGCGTGGTAGCGCTGGTACATATCCTTCAGCGACCGTCCCCATGCGTGGTGCACGCCCATGGGATTATTGGCCGTGATCGGCCCGTCGAGAAACGACCAGCGCGGGCCATTCGCCGTCTGCCGGCGCAGCTTGTCAAAAACGCCGTTCTCCTCCCAGAAGCGCAGGATGTCGCGCTCCATGGCTGGGAAATCGGGAACTCGCGGAACAGGTTTATACATGCTCAAGGAATCGTAAGGCCAGAGGAAACCAAATCAGAGCCAATATTTCACTGATATTTCAATGTAGCATTTGCGTCAACGTGTTTAGGATTTAAGGGGCAAGACGATCCTGGCAGTTGCTACGATGATTTCGCCTCGGATGCGAGCGCCCGGCACAACTCTCCTACTTTGGAGTCAATGGTGTCGCGGATCTGCCGCACGTCTTCGAGGCTCTTGCCTTTCGGGTCTGGAATATTCCAATCGAAGCGGCGCTTGGCGCGAACGAAAGGGCAGGCGTCTCCGCATCCCATCGTGACCACCGCGTCATATTCGACCGCTGGAATCTCATCGAGGGACTTGGATTTGTGGGCCGCGAGATCGTAGCCCATTTCCTTCATGGCGCTGATGGCGACCGGATTGATCCTTCCTGAGGGCTTCGATCCGGCGCTGCGCGGGTCTATGGAATCCCCGGCGCGCAAGCGGGCCAGGGCCTCGGCCATCTGACTGCGGCCGGCGTTCTCGACGCATACGAAGAGAACTTGTTTCTTTAGGGACAGGGTTGCTCCTTCGAGCAGCATCCTGCGGGGTGGACGCATTGGCAAAGTGGAACTGCCAAGCAGGCGCCGATGACCGGTGCTGCGAGATAGATCCACATATGCTCAAGGTGAAGAGATACGAGCGCCGGCGCAAGCGACCGCGCGGGGTTCATGGATGCACCAGAAATCGGCCCGGCGAATAGCGCCTCCAGGCCTATGATCGAACCAATGGCGATACCCGCCGTGATCCCCTTTTCCTTCGCGCCAGTGGAAACGCTCAGAATCACGAACATCAGAACCAGGGTGAGCACGATTTCGAGAACGAAGGACTGCATGCCGGTTCCGGCCGGAGACGTGGCGCCTAACGTGGGGTGCTGCGGGAACATGCCGCGCAGCAGAAGGCTCGCCGCGACCGCGCCCAGCGTTTGACTGGTGACGTACGGAGCCGCCAATCGCCATTCCAACCGTTGCGCGGCCACAAATGCCAGCGTAACGGCGGGGTTCAGATGCGCACCCGAAACACTGCCCAAGGCGTAGATCATGGCCAGCACGATCAGCCCGAACGTCAGAGCGATGCCGACGTGAGAGACCGCGCCGCCGGTGACATCGTTGATGATAATCGCCCCCGTCCCCGCGAACACCAGACAGAACGTGCCAAAGAATTCAGCAGCCAGCTTTTTCATGTATGACTTGGCGTCGATTTTACCGCGGCAGAGGCCGGGTCCACTTTCAACGCGGCGCTCCCAGATGCACGCCGCTATCGACCAGGATGGTTTCGCCCGTTACTTTGCCGGCGCCTTCAAGCAGCCAGATCGCCGCATCGGCGACGTCCTCGGGGTAGACGACGCTCTTCAGCGGCGTGATGGTCTCGTAATTTTGTTTGAGGCCTTCGTAAGACCCACCTAGGCCGCCCGTGAGCCAGCGCGTCTCGACGAAGCCGGGGCACACGGCGTTCACCCGGATGGCCGGGCCGAGCGCGCGCGCGAGTGAAAGCGTCATGGTGTTCAACGCGCCCTTGGACGCGGCGTAGGCGACCGACGAGCCCATGCCCGTCAGGCCGGCGATGGAAGAGATGTTGACGATCGCCCCCGCGCCCTGCTTTTGCATCGCCGGAACGACGGCGCGCACCATTTGGAAAGGGCCGATGACGTTGACGCCGAAGATACGTTGGAAGTCGGCGGCGTCGAGCGCGTCCAGATCGCCATGCTTGGCAAACTTGGTGACGCCGGCATTGTTGATCAGGCCATCGATGCGGCCCCATTTATCGAGAGCCGCGTGCGCAATTCTGCGGCAGTCCTGGTCGGAGGAGACATCGGCGCGGACGACGATGGTTTCGACACCCTTGGCTTCGCAGGACCCTGCGGTCTCCTGGGCATCTTTTTCGCTTTTGGTGTAGTTGATAGCGACGCGCGCGCCCTTCGCGGCCAGGAGCAGGACGCAGGCCGCGCCGATGCCAGTAGCCGACCCGGTGACGATGAAAACGGAATCTTTGAGGAGCACCGCGCTCAATCATTTCATAGCTGCGCGAGGTGGCGCCAATGGATGGGGGATGCGCATTTGCCCACCCGGGAGCCGCTCGAGATCTGTACATTCAATAGATATGCAAAATCTCTCCGGCGCGGGTTTGCGAACTCGCGTGTTGCGAATGTGTGCAAGTGTGATCACGTGGGCGACGTCGCTAGGGGCTTACCAGGCGAGCTGTCCCGCGCCTGTAGGCAATCCCGCGGGCAACTACTTGGTTCCCGGGTCTCTGGGCGACGTGCCGTATCGCGCGGGCGTAACGCTCGATGCGTACGCGCCCGCGGGTGAGAGCCGGCCGGCGGCGGTGCTGGTACACGGCAGCCAGGGCGATAAATCGACGCACATGACACAACTGTTCGAGGTGCTTGACCGCGCCGGCTTCGCCTGGTTCTCCATCAATTATCGAAACCTGGACGATATTCGCGCCGCCGTGGCCTACATCCGCTGCCCGGGACGTTTCAACATCGGCAGCCGCCTGGTATTCATCGCCGAGGACACGGGCGCGCCTCTCGCGGTGCGCATCGCGCAAGAAGTGCAGGCCGGCGGCGTGGTGACTTTTGGGGCCCGGTTCGACGGCGAAGTATCCGCGCCGCACGTGCCGGTCGTGATGTTTCATGGAACGGCGGATGAGGCGTCGCCGCCAGGGCCAGTCGAAAAACGATGCCGGAGCTGGCCGCAATGCCAATTCTTTCCCGTGCTTGCTGCCATTCATGAGTTCGAAGACTGGCATCCGGATCAATGGGATTGGAAAGAAGAGCTGGCGGCGTGGCTGCGCGCGGACCAACGCGGATTGTGGAAGGACATCACATACGCGCGCCCCGGCGGCCGCGACTTGCGGATGGACGCCTTTATTCCCGCCGGCGACGGACCATTCCCCGCGGTCGTGATTGCTCACGGCGGCGGTTGGGAGGCGGGCGACAAGGCGACGTATATTTCGCCGGTGCTCGCCCCGCTGGCGCGCGCCGGTTACGCTTGGTTCTCAATCGATTACCGGCTGACGCCTTACGTGCGCAACGCGGACCAGCTCGACGACCTGCGCGAGGCGATCCGTTACGTGCGCAGCCATGCGGCGCGATTTCACGTCGACCCAAATCGCATCGCGATTCTCGGCGAATCGGCAAGCGGCCAGATGGTCGCGCAGGTCGCGTCAGAAAAGTGCACTGGCTGCGAGGTGCAGGCGGTGGTCTCGTTCTATGGCGTCTATGACTTTACACGCTGGGCGAGCGCCGCCGAAAACCGGCCCATGCTCGATCGAATCTTCGGGAAATGGGACGCCGAAATTCTCCGCAAATATTCGCCGCTATTTCATATCCGCAGCGATATGCCGCCGCTGCTGCTGATTCAGGGAACGAAGGACGAGCTGCATGCTGGAACCATCGCTTATGCCGATCGGCTGAAACAGGGGGGCGCGCGCTACGAGCTGGTCCAGCTGGATGGCGCGCCGCACGGCATGGAGAACTGGGTCGGCCACGCCGAGTGGGAATTTTACAAGCAGCGGATGGTGGATTGGCTGAACGCAACACTGCGCAAATAAGGCGCCACCACTTCATCTTCAGTAAACTGTCGGAACTCCTGTATGTTGCGAGCCGTGGTCTTCGACGTGGGCGAGACGCTGGTGAACGAGAGCCGGCTGTGGCGTATGTGGGCCGAGTGGCTTGGAGTTCCCGATCACGTCGTATTCGCGCTGCTCGGCGCCAGCATTGCGTGCAAGGAGGAGCATCTCCCCATTCTCCAGTTGCTGCGGCCGGGTTTCGATCTCGAGCTGGCGCGGGAGGAGCGGCGGCGGCTCGGCAATCCGGATGAATTCGATGGCAGCGACCTTTATCCCGATGTCGCGCCGTGCATTCATGCGCTGCACATGCGAGGCCTGCGGATCGGGATTGCGGGCAATCAACCGGTGGTGGCTGAACAGGCACTCGAAAGTCTTGGGCTGCCGGTGGAATTTGTGGCTGCCTCCGAGCGCTGGAAGGCTAAGAAGCCCGCGCCGGAGTTCTTTCAGAAAATCATCGGCGAGCTGGAGCTGGCGGCGGGCGAGATCGCTTACGTGGGCGACCGGCTGGACAATGACATCCTGCCGACACTCAGCGCGGGCATGGTCGCGGTGTTCATCCGGCGGGGGCCGTGGGGATTTCTGCATGCACGTTTGCCGGACATAGCAAAGGCACACGTACGCGTGGAGAATCTGACCGAACTGCCGGATGCACTTGTTCGGGCGCGCCTGATCGCGTGACGTGCCGGCGCTGGTGCCATACTTTATCCGTACAAGGAGGCGGTTTCATGCGATCGGATTTATCCCGAAGAAAGATCATGCGGGCCATCGGCGCTGGGGCGTTGTCAGCGCAGGCGGCGCCCGGCGCGCAGATCCCGGGACCACGCGCTGAGGCCGGGGATACGCCCAAGATTTGCCTCGAAAGTGGCGCCGGCAGTCTCTCGGCGGGTCGCCCCGATTCAGGCGGCATGCGGCGCGTGAAACAGCTCGGCGTCGACCACGTGCTGATGGGCGGGCCGAAAATTCCGTGGGAAGAGAGCCAGATCCGCTCCATCATGGACAATATCAAGTCAGGCGGGCTCACCCTGGGCAACATGATGATCGGCGGATTTCCCAACACGATCTACGGAAGGCCCGGGCGCGACGAGGAAATCGAAAAGGTGCGGCAATCGATCCGCGCAGCGGGCCGCGCGGGCCTGCCGGTGATCGAGTACAACTTTTACGCGCACCGCATCGTCGAGGGCTATTACGAAGAAACCGGACGCGCCGGCGCCGGGCTGACGGCGTTCGATTACGATCGCGTGAAAGATCTGTCGCCGCTGCCCGACGAGGGCGTGCACACGCTCGATGAAATGTGGACGAACGTCGCCTATTTCCTGAAAGCCGTGGTTCCGGTGGCCGCGGAATCGGGCGTGCGGCTGGCACTCCATCCCAACGATCCGCCGTCGCCGCTGAGCCGGGGATCGGGCCAGATCATGGGCACGCTGAATGGCTGGAAGCGCCTGGTCGACATCGTGCCCAACCCATCCAACGGCATCACGTTCGACTGCGGCGTGACGCGCGAAATGGGCGAAGATCCGGTGGAAGTTTGCCGCTATTTCGGAGCCAAGGACCGGATCAACCACGTGCATTTCCGCAACGTGCGGGTGCGTGTGCCGTACGAGAAATATACCGAAGTGTTCATCGATGAGGGGCAAGTAAACATGTTCGCGGTGATGAAAGAGCTGGTGCGGCAGAAGTACCCGCGCCTCGTCTATCCCGAGCATCCGCGCGCCCTCGATTACGACCGCGCGCAGCCCGGTTTCAAATCGTACTATCCGGGCGGCGGCGGATATGCCGGTTTCGCTTACAACGTCGGATTCGCGCGGGCCATGCTGCAGGCGGCACTGGCGTGAGGAAGGGCGGAAGCGTGGGAAAGGGCGGCACCCTCTCTTCCTGCTGCAGCGAATCTGTCTCAAATACGCGATGATCGCCTACCGTTCGTCTGCATCCACGACGTGGAATGCTATGTTGCTGTCGGGAGTGAATGCATCCGGTTCCGTCATTCGTGCATTGCATTGGGTTTTAAGGCAGGCACGCTATTCAGTACTCGCAAACGTCACTTTTCACCACAGACTGTTTGACTCTCTTCTTCGGACCTTCAGCGTAATGACAATCTATACAGATCGGTCCAGTTAGCACCAATCGGTGTTTGGCCGTGTTGTTGTCGTGCACCGTGTGGCAGCTTAGGCAGGTGACGTCGCTCGCGTGCAGGACCACATCGCGGGCGTTGATATAGATGTGGCGGTCTTTGGGGCTCACGCCGGCATCGCCGGCCTTTGAGAAATCAACCTGAAAATCGCGAAACAGATCGTCGCCGGCGACGAAGTTGTTGGGGTAAGGCAGCCCGCTGGATTTCGATTTGCCGCCTCGCAAGTGGCACTGGCCGCAGATGGAGACAATCTGCTTCGGGTCATGGGTATGCTTCTTTGACAGCCAAATGAGCGACGTGTCGTTGGGATGATTCTCAGGTGCCACGCCGTGGCAGCTGTAGCAATCGAGCGATGAAGCAGAAAGCGTGTGCGCCTTTGGATCGACGGCCGTGGTGTGGCACCCGGCGCAGCGCAGGGCGAAGGCTTCGCCGTCCCAGGACTTCCCATCGTGCGACAGCAGGCCGTACTTCCCGTAGCCGTCTTCTTTGAGACCGCGGTGCGGCGGATGCGCGCCAAGGATGTACGCGGCATCGTTCGGCAGATTCTCCTCCGAAATCTCGTCTTCCTGGCGCGGATGAACCGTCAGAGCGTGTGGGTTTTGCTGCCAAGTGTCGGCAACTTTCACGCGGTGACAGAAGAGACACTCGTCACCGGTAACATACTTGGGGATTGGCTGACCTACGTGATCCTGGGCCGCCAGCGGCAGCGCGGCCCTTAACATCGCAAGCACCACTTCGAGTATAAAGAGCTTGCCTAAGGACGCAAATAACCGCTCTCCGCGGCCGCGGCTCAGAAAGCTTGCGTTGTGTGCGAGGCTCTTACCGCGCCGCGCGCGCGGCAAGCGGTTTCCAATCTCGCGGTACAAAAACCGCATCGTCCGTCTAATCGTCGGCGCGTACCCAGCCGAACGCCTGATTCGAGCGCTCGCCGCCGTTATCGAGATAAGCAGTCTTCAGGCGCGAGAGCGCATCGGCGGGCAGGGGGTTGCGTTTGGCCTTAACGTCGATGTTATAGATCCTCGCCGCGTTCAGTCCGAAAATCTTCTGCTTGTCTTCCCTGGTGATCTTCTTGTAGCCGAACTTCTCGCACATCTCGTCCGAGATCTGGAAGCGCTTGAAGGCGTCGATCACCCATTGCGGCGAGCCCCACCAGAGGCAGTCCGTGCCCCAGATCACGTGGTCCACGCCATATGTCTTGATGTTCTTGCCCATGCCGTGCATGGCCATGATGGGATCGGCGATAACCAGCGCCCCAAAGAAGCTGCCGATCTCCGGATACACGTTGTTGATCTTCGGATTCCGACGTTTGATGTCCATCAGAATGTTATGCCAGGCGAAATCGCCGGTTACAGGATCGTACTTGTCGGATTCCTTCCAGTTGGGCTCATTGGGGCCGTGCTGGATCGCCGAATGGTAGATCACCCACGTGATGTCGGGATTGTTGAGCGCGGCTTTCTCGATATCTTTAGGGTTGGCCAGGTGGCCCAGGATGCGCGACTGGTACGAGTATCCCTTGTGCACGCTGAAAATCTTCATGCCGCGCTTGCGGGACTCCTCGATAAACCACGCCGCGTTGTCGTCGTCGCACTGGAAGCCGTGGCCGCTCTTGCCGGGATCGGTGTGGCAGTACCATTTCCACGACGAAATCTTGTATAGGTTCAGCTCGCGCTCCATCTGCTCGATGACGGCGGCTTTGTCGACGGTGTTCGTCGCGTGATTCCAATAGTGATTGGGCGCGAGATTGCCCTGGCTGATAGCGCGCTTGGATTGGGCCAGGCTGTTGATCTCGTCGCGCGCCTGCGCCATCAGCCAGCTGGGCAGGATGTTCAGGCCCGGTGTACGCGCGGCGCCTTCCAGCACTTTGCCCGACTTGTCGCGCTGCTCTTCGCGGCCCGGCACGCCCGAGATCACGATCATGTCGGTCTCGCTGTCGAAGAACATCTCCTTGATGAAATTGTGGAAGCTGTACTCGTCCTTGGTTTCCCCGAGCTTGAAGCCCATGTTGCGGAAGAATTCCATCTTGCCGATTTCGCCGCGCAGCCCGATGGGAATACCGTTGGTGAAATGAGCTTGCACGTCGAGCACGAAGTAGTCGCCCTTGGGCCACTTCTCGTGCGTCGCAGCCTCTTCGGCGGCTTCGTCTTCCTCCACGTCGAACACTTTTCCCCAGACTTTGTTCGCAGCGAGGAAACAGGTAGCCAGGCCCATTGAGCTGGCCATGAATTTGCGGCGGTCCATGCCGAGCTTCTTCGATTTCTCGCCGGCGATCTGGCCGATCCAATATTCCACTTCTTTCTGCTTGTCGCTTTGCCGGCGCGGGATAAACTCCTCGTTCGAGACCAGTTGGGTTGGCACGGGCGAATCCACGCCCTTCAGACGATCGCGTTGTCCTTTGCGAATCCACATGGAGAATGCCCTTTCTCAGGTGGCTAGTATATAACGCCGTGCGGTTTGTGGAATCAAAGCAATGACGCCCAAACCGCGTTTCAATGCACTCGGGCCTGGTCTTCCTTGATACAGTAATTCCGATGAACAGGCTCGAAGACCTTCGCCGGCGGCACGCGGCTGCGGAGCAGGGTGGCGGTGAAGCGCGCAAGGAGCGGCAGCACAAGGAGGGCAAGCTGTCCGCGCGCGAAAGGATCGAGCTGCTGCTCGACGAAAATTCTTTCGAAGAGCTGGACAAGCTGGTCACTCACCGCTGCCGCGATTTCGGCATGGAGGAACAGGTCATCCCCGGCGACGGCTTCATCACCGGTTGGGGCCGCATCGAGGGACGCCTGGCCTACGTGTTCGCGCAGGACTTTACGGTCTTTGGCGGCTCGCTTTCCGAGGCCAACGCGCAAAAAATCTGCAAGATCATGGATCTAGCTCTCAAGAATGGCGCGCCCATCATCGGCCTCAACGATTCCGGCGGCGCGCGCATCCAGGAGGGCGTGCTCTCGCTTGGCGGCTACGCGGATATTTTTCTCCGCAACACGCTCTCGAGCGGCGTGGTGCCGCAAATCTCGGCCATCATGGGGCCGTGCGCCGGCGGAGCGGTCTATTCTCCCGGCATTACCGATTTCGTCTTCATGGTAGAAGGCACCAGCTACATGTTCGTCACGGGTCCCGACGTCATCAAGACCGTCACGCATGAAGACGTCACTAAGGAACGCCTGGGCGGCTCCATGACGCACAATGCAGTCAGTGGCGTGGGCCATTTTATCGCCCACGATGACGCCGAGTGCCTGTGCATGATTCGCGAACTGCTAAGTTACCTGCCGCAAAACAATCGCGAGGATCCGCCGCGCATCGAATCGCGCGATCCCATTGACCGCATGGACACCGAACTCGACCGGCTCGTTCCCCAGGAATCGAATCTGCCCTACGACATAAAGGACGCCATCCGCCGCGTCGTGGATGACGGCCGGTTCTTCGAAGTCCACGAACACTTTGCGCAAAACCTGGTTATCGGATTCGCCCGTATGGATGGGCGTCCCGTGGGATTCGTCGCCAACCAGCCGGCGCATTTAGCCGGGTGCCTGGACATCAGCTCGTCAGTGAAGGGCGCTCGTTTCGTCCGGTTTTGCGACGCATTCAATATCCCAATTGTGACGTTCGAAGATGTGCCGGGCTTTCTGCCGGGGACGGAACAAGAATTCGGCGGCATCATCCGCCACGGCGCCAAGCTGCTATTCGCTTATGCCGAAGCTACCGTCCCAAAGATCACGGTGATCACCCGGAAAGCATATGGCGGGGCCTATTGCGTGATGGGGTCCAAGCACATTCGCACCGACATCAATCTCGCGTGGCCGACGGCCGAAATCGCAGTCATGGGGCCTGAAGGCGCGGTAAATATTGTGTACAAACGCGAACTTGCAGCCAAGGGGGATGCGGTGCGCGGTGAAAAGATCGCCGAGTTCCGCGAGCGGTTCGCCAATCCGTTCATCGCCGCCGAGCGCGGATTCATCGACAACGTAATCGAGCCGCGTGAAACCCGCCCGCGCGTGATTCGGGCTCTCCAGATGCTGGAAAATAAGGTGGATACAATGCCCAGAAAAAAACACGGGAATATCCCGCTCTAGCGGTTGTGAACCGGCGTCAAGGTGGTTATTCCCGGAGAAATTTCACGGGCATCCCGTCCGGGACCTATTTCATTCTCGTTCTACCTGGATCAGCACTTTAGCCATTGGAGATGCCGATGCCAGCGTCCGACAGTGTGTTTAAGATTATCGACATAGGGTTCAGCGAGTCGTTCTGCGTTCGATTTGCCTGGAAAGCCGACAGAAGCGGGCTTGGGACTGACAAGGTGTGTTGCCGCTCGAAGTACTGCTCGAGCCACTCCCGCCGTCGGAACTCGCATTTGGATCGGGTAGAGCGGCCTGGGCATGGTGATGATGGTGATGGCCGGCGATGGCTTGCGCCAGTTCTTGGATCGTTGGGAATTGACCGGTGTTTGAGGCATTGGTGAAATGCGAAGCAATTTGATTGAGTTCGCTCGTCGCTGCTGAACTTCCGTCCGCCTGAGCCGTTTGAGCGGCACTCTGCAGATTTGTGGCGATCTGCTGCGTGACCTGCTGATATTTGCTGGGATCGGACTGGTGAAGGTGGTCGAGCGCGCTCATCATTTGGATGAACGGCGAAAGTTGGCTATTGTCCAAAGGAGCCCTCATGCCAGTTGAGCTATTCTGTGGGGCCTTGGTTGTAAAGCCGGTGCCTTGAAGAGCGGTGCTGAGAACCGACTGTAGTATGTGGCTGGAGAGGTTGCTTATGGCACTCATGCGCTTCCTCTCGCATTTTTGTCTCCCCTTGCCGGGATACCGTGCTCATGCAACAGATTGAAAATGAAGGCGTAAGCCATCCGCGCGCTGCCAAGATCCCGACGCCCGGTAAATTGTTGACGCCAACCGCTGTCGAACTCGGAGTTATCAGATTCTTATAGTAAGCATGTTGGCCATCAGCGCTATTCCATGCGAAAGTTCATGGATACGCTGGCGGTAACGCTGATCTTGCCCAGGGCGATGGTGCCTTCGGCCGCACCACGCCCGTTGCCCTGATACGAATTCTGGGCCGCGTTGAAACCACTCGAATTATGCCGTCCGTACCAGGCTCCGCCGCCGTAGGAGTAAGTCGACAGGCTGGTGGGCTTGCCAACCACCTTTAAGCCCGCGGCGTCGGCCAGGTCGTTGGCCTTCTCGATGGCTGCTTTGGCTGCCAGCGCCCGCGCCTGGTCCCGGTACTTGCGCAGTTCGGTGGTCATGAACTCAACGTCGTAAATATGGTTCGCCCCGGCTTCAAGCACCGCGCTCAGCAGCGGCTCGAATTTGGACACGTCTTTCAGCGTGATGGCGATGGATTTCTCGACCACATAGTGATCCACAACGGTTTCGACCGAGCCGTTGTACCGGATATCGACTCGAATCACATCCGTCTGTATGTCGGTGGGATCGATCTGAAACTTCCCAATGGCATTCAGCACGCTTCTGACGGCGGTATCGTTCCTTGCCTTGGCCGAGGCGAGATTCCGGTCGCGTGTTTCCACACCCAGCGAGAGCAGCACCTGGTTCGGGATGACCTTGATTTCCGCGTCGCCCGTCACCGATACAACATTACCTTGGCTGAGATACTGAGCCTGAAGCAGGTATGGAAGGCCCAGAAAAACGAACAGAATCGGCGTCTTCATGTGGTTCCCCTTTCGCGCAAGCATCACTCACATTGTTGAGGTATGGCACTCTCGATTACAAGATTCCTAATGGTTTACCTGGCGTCTGCCGCGTGTCCTCATTCGCAGCTTCTGCGTTTACACGACATCGGCACCTGGCATGGCCGGCGCGGCAGGATCGAACTCGGCACCCCTGCGCAGCCTTCAGCGGGAGAGCCGCCCGAGCAACCTTCCGGGGAGCCGCTAGAGGAGCCCCGTTCGGGGAGCCAACCCGGCCGTCATAACGTCCGGCAGCCGAGGGACGGAGCACCAGGCGACAAATATTACAACCTACCCAGAAAAAACGTGGCAATATTACCTTTGTAACGGGGCCGCTGCGCCACTGGTTCTGCTGTTATTGACCGGCGGCGCAGCCACACCTTGAACCTCTATCGCGTCGAAGGAATCAGGTGCAGCGGAAACCGGCGAACACCACACCGACGCTGTCCCGATGGACATTACCAACTCGTGGAACCGAGGTAGATTAGCTCAAAAATGTAAGGGCAACGCAAGTATCTTCGGGCAGATATTTCTTACGGCTTCCGGCAATTCTCCGGCATTGCCGCCATTTGCCGGGCGTGCGTTTTGTTGAAAACATCCACCCTACGATATCACTGGGGCAACCCAATGATTAGGCATTTCAAGCATCGACCCGGACGTTGCGACCCGCCGGTCTGTGCGAGAATCGTCTGGTTCCTCGATCGGCCGTATGGACCTCGATACCAGCATGGGCGGCAGTCAGAGCCGCTTTCCCGAAACGCACCGGTCGGCTGTCCTCGATTTCAACAGCGTGGACCCGGCCCTGCGCAAGTGCGCGGCCGGAGCCCTGATCTCCGCCTACTGGAAACCGGTTTACAAATACATTCGCGTGCGCTGGAGCCGGTCAAATGAAGACGCCAAAGATCTGACACAGGCTTTCTTCACCCGCGCCTTCGAAAAAGAATTCTTTGGCGATTACGATCCGGAAAAAGCGCGGTTTAGAACCTATCTGCGGGCCTGTCTCGACGCCTTCATCGCGCAGGAAGATCAGGCCGCCGGGCGGATCAAGCGCGGCGGCGACGCGCGCTTCGTTTCGCTCAATTTTGAGATCGCCGAAGGCGAGCTCCGGCAGCACGACGTCGCCTCGGGCGAGCTGCCGCCGGAGGAATATTTCCACCGCGAGTGGGTGCGCAATGTGTTCGCCATGGCCGTGGATGACCTCAAGCGCACATGCGAGCAGCGCGGCAAACAGATCGCATACCGCGTCTTCGAGAGCTACGATCTTCGCGAAGACGGCGGTAAACGCACCTACGCCAGCCTGGCCGCGGAACTTGGCGTTTCCACGGCGACCGTAACTAATCACCTGGCGGCCATGCGGCGCGCGCTTCGGCACCTGGTGCTGGAGCGAATTCGCGAAACCACGGCCACCGAGCGAGAGTACAAGAGCGAGATCCGGGCAGTTCTGGGAATCGAAGTGTGAGATGAGCTGGCTGCCTGATTCCGTTGTCGATCACCTGCGCGAAGCTGTAGCCGTGGCTGATTTCAGCGGAACGCGCTACGAGATCATTGGCGAGATCGGACGTGGGGGCATGGGCGCCGTGTACCTGGGCCGTGACACGCAGCTTGACCGGCGCGTAGCGCTCAAAGTCCTTACGGTTGTCGACGCGGACGGGCAGGCAGGCGCCCGCATGGCCGAGGAGGCGCGCATTCTGGCCCGGCTCGAGCACCCTGGCATCGTCCCGGTTCATGATCTGGGCAGACTGCCGGACGACCGCATCTTCTACGCCATGAAGATGGCGGAAGGGCAGCGGCTGGACACATACGCGCGATCGAGCGCCACTCTCCAGGAAAGGCTGCGTGTTTTCTCGCGCATCTGCGAAACGGTGGCATTCGCGCATTCCGAAGGGATCATCCATCGCGATCTGAAGCCGGAAAACATTATGGTCGGGCGATTCGGCGAAGTGCTGGTACTCGACTGGGGCGTGGCCAAGATTACCGGCATCGCCCGGGAGTTCGCTTCGGCCGACCGCCCCGCGCGCCGCAATACGGCCCGCGGCACAGTCATCGGGACGGCGGACTATATGGCGCCCGAACAGGCCGCGGGCGCCATCGACGAGGTGGATGCGCGGAGCGATATTTTCTCGTTGGGGAAAACACTCGCCGAGCTCGCGACCGGCGCGCATCCGCCGAAGCGGCTGCAGGCGATCTGGACCAAAGCCGCATCTCCCGATCGCGCGCAACGCTATGCGAGCGCACCGGAACTTTCCGCCGACATCGAGCGCTTCCTCGGCGGCGAACCGGTTCTTGCTTATCGCGAGACAGTACTGGAACGCCTAGTCCGGCTTATCCTCCACAATCAGGCTCTGGTGCTGCTGGTGACCGCCTATCTGCTGATGCGCACAGCGCTATTTTTCTTAATGCGGCGTTAAAGGATTCTGGAGAAACGCGTAATAGAAGGATGTGGCGGCGGAAATGTCATGCGAGAAGGAGAAGAGTAAATGAACAAGCCAGTCTACGGGTTGCTGCTCGGCGGCGTTCTGGGGATCTTCGACGGGCTCAGTGCCTGGTTCTATCCGGAGGTCCGCAACCAGATCATGGGAATCGTCGTCGGCTCCACATTTAAGGGTCTCGTCACCGGCATCTGCATCGGCTACTTTGCCAAGAAGGTAAATTCGCTCGGTTTGGGAATTCTCTTCGGACTGGCGGTGGGGATGCTGCTGGCATTCCTTGTGGCCGCCATGCCGAACCCCGCCGGCAAGCATTACTACTTCGAGATCATGCTGCCCGGCAGCATCCTCGGGGCTGTGGTCGGTTTTGCCACGCAACGATATAAAGGCGCGGGGATGACAGTCCGCGCATCATCATAAATCCACATTTCTGAAAAAGGAGTTTTATGCCCAGAGTGATTCATTTCGAGATTCCAGCGGAAAACCCGGAACGCGCCGTGGAATTCTATAAAAAGGTTTTCGGCTGGACGGTCGATAAGTGGCCCGGTCCGACGGATTACTGGCTCGTTACCACCGGAAAGGGAGAGCCAGGCATTGATGGCGGAATATTGAAGCGGCCGCATCCAGGGGCCGGTACGGTTAATACTATCGGTGTAGCCGACCTCGATGTCGCGCTCCAGCAGGTGCAAGGGGCGGGTGGAAAAATTGTCGTGCCGAAGATGGCGATCCCCGGCGTCGGCCATCTCGCCTACTGCCAGGATCCCGAAGGCAACACCTTCGGCATGATGCAGGCGGATCCCGCAGCGAAGTGACACTGGAGCGAAACAACTGTGGCGCGCCGCGTTTTTTCCACCGCAAATCCACCGCGCATTCCGGATAATTATCTGAAAATGCACGCGGACGTTTTTGAGGAAATGAGAACATATTTTGCAATTTTTTGTTTGACTGTGAAGCCTTCGAGTGTATAAATAGAAATTGATCCCGGCAGTTTAACTAACTCGGAGGCAACATGGATGTAAACAAAATTCTGGCGGCACTTCGCCAGGAGCGCGCGCAGATCGAAGAAGTGATCATTAACCTGGAGCTGCTCGCTCTAACGCGCGAGCGGCGGCGCGGCAGGCCTCCGGCTATTCTGGCAGCGGCGCGGAAGCGCGGGCGGCCAAAGGGCAGCAAGAATCGCCCATCCCTTTCGCGCGCTAAGGCCGCCATTGCTTCCATTGCCGAGCGTCCGGTGCTCGCCATGGCGGCGGGAGTTGCGGAACCAACAGGCTCGTAGTTCGCCGCCACCATCTCTCGCAAGAATGGTCCTCTGCCCCGTCCAACTTCTTCCGGGCGCCGGTTGTGGTTTAGGTCACCTGCGTTTCTGATTGGAAAGTGCCGCTGTAACCAGGACATGAACCGCGCGTGGCGCTTAATGCGTGCGTTAGAACGCGTGCCTTGACGCGCGGTTCATCAATCCGCAAGGTAGAACCGGAGGTGACAGTCCCTCGATGCCCTCGGGATTGCCTAATCCCGAAAATCGAGTCTGTACGCGCGCCCGCCGGTCAAAAGATCCACACACTTCCTGCATGTGCTTTCGCGTCCACGCGCCATCCAGGCGCCACTTGATTTTCCGCGCGTTTTATCACAACATCATAGACCGGCAAAAGGCTAGGCGATCCATGAAACGAACAATCACCCTGAAGATCAACGGAAAATCCTATTCCCACGAGGTTGAGCCGCGCATGCTGCTTATTCATTACCTGCGCGAGATCGTGGGGTTCACCGGGCCGCACATCGGCTGTGAGACTTCCATCTGCGGCGCGTGCACCGTCTCGCTCGATGGCAAGGCCGTGAAGTCATGCACTATGTTCGCCGTGCAGGCGGATGGAAGAGATGTCCTCACTATCGAAGGCCTGGCCACGGACGGCGAACTGCACCCCATGCAGGAAGCCTTTTGGAATGCGCACGGCCTTCAATGCGGCTTCTGTACGCCCGGCATGATCATGAGCTCGAACCAGCTGCTGGAGCGCAACCCGCAGCCCACTGAGGAAGAGATTCGCCACGGACTCGAGGGAAATCTGTGCCGTTGCACCGGCTATCAACACATTGTGAACGCAGTGAAGGCCGCCGCGGCCAAAGCCGGAGCATAGGAGAAAAGATCATGGCGACCACCATTTTCAAAACCGAGACCCTGGTTGGCAAGAGCATCCGCCGCCGCGAAGATCCGCGGCTGATCACCGGCACCGCAATCTACGTGGACGACATCCAGATGCCCGGCATGCACCACGCCTGCATCCTGCGCAGCCCGCACGGCGCCGCCCGGATCCGCTCGATTGACACGAAAGCCGCAGCGCAGCATTCCGGCGTTGTCGCCGTATTCACAGGCAAGGACGTCGCAGCCGTCGGCCCGGTACCTTGTGGCGCTTCGCTTCCCGGGCTACGCGTTCCCGCCCACTCCATCCTGGCCAAAGACCGCGTCTATTTCGTTGGACATCCGGTCGCGGTAGTCGTCGCCACGGACCGCTATATCGCGGCCGACGCGATCGATCTGATCGAAGTGGATTACGAGCCGCTGCAATCGGTGACCGATCCCGAAAAAGCCTTGGCGGCCGGCGCGCCCGCGGTGCATCCCGAGTGGCCCGACAACATTGCGTTCACTTATCACCAGGAAGGCGGCGACTCCGAGACGGCGTTCAAAGAAGCCGAAGTGGTGGTGAAGCAGCGCATCACCAGCCAGCGCCTCATCCCGACTTCGATGGAAACGCGCGGCGTAGTGGCGGAATACCACGGGGCCGAGAAGAGTCTTATCCTGCACTCCTCCACGCAGATTCCTCACCTGATGCGCACGCTGGTGGCATTGATGCTCGGACTTCCCGAAAATCATCTGCGCGTGATCACACCTGAAGTCGGCGGCGGTTTCGGGAGCAAGCTCAACGTCTACGCCGAGGAAGCGCTCATGGGCTTCGTAGCCATGAAAATCGGCAAGCCGGTGAAATGGATTGAATCGCGCCGCGAGAATTTTCAATGCACGATTCACGGGCGCGGGCATGTGGACTATTACGAAGTGGCCGCCAAGCGCGATGGCACCGTGCTGGGGTTACGGCTCAAGCTGATTCAGGATCTGGGCGCCTATCATCAGCTGCTCACGCCGGCGATTCCGACGCTCTCCGTTCTGATGATGCCGGGCCTCTACAAATTCCGCAACGTCACCGCGGACATCGTGGGCGTCTTCACCAATTGTGTTCCCACCGATGCCTACCGCGGCGCGGGACGGCCCGAAGCCACGCACGGCATCGAGCGCATGATGGATCTGCTGGCAGCCGAGATCAAGATGGATCCCGCCGAACTCCGGCTGAAGAATTTCATCGGTAACGACGAATTCCCGTACCAGACCGCCACCGGCTTGAGTTACGACAGCGGAAACTACGCCGCGCCGTTGAAGAAGGCGCTCGACCTGGCCCACTACCGCAAGTTCCGCAGCGAACAGAAGCAGGCCAAGGCCGGTGGGAGGCTGCTTGGGATCGGCATTTCGACTTACGGTGAAATTTGCGCTTTCGGTCCATCGCCCGCGACGCCGGCGGGTGGCTGGGAAAGCGCCACGGTGAAAATCGATCCGACCGGCAAGGTGACGGTCATGACCGGCGCATCGCCGCACGGGCAGGGCGAGGAGACGACCTTCGCACAGATTGCGGCCGACGAGCTCGGCGTGCCGATCGACGACATCATGGTGCTCCACGGCGACACCGCCATCGTTCAATACGGCATCGGGACGTTTGGCAGTCGCGGCACGGCAGTCGGCGGCCCGGCGCTCTATTTCGCCCTGCAGGAGCTGAAGAAGAAAATCAAAAAGTTCGGTGAGATGCTGCTCGAATCGAACGATGTCATATTTGCCGGCGGCCAGGTCGTGGATAATCGCACGGGCAACAACGTGTCGCTGGCGCAAATAGCAGGCGCGTCGTATCGTGCCATGAAACTGCCGCCCAACACTGAACCCGGCATGATGGCGACGTATTTCTGGGAGCCGCCTAATTTTGCTTTTCCTTTCGGCGCGCACATTGTGATTACGGAAGTCGACCGCGAAACCGGCAAGGTCGACATCCACCGCTACATTGCCGTGGACGATTGCGGCAATATCATCAACCCGCTGCTTGTCGATGGGCAGGTACATGGCGGTGTGGTGCAGGGCTTGGGCCAGGCACTCTGGGAGCAGGCGGTTTATGACGACAACGGGCAGCTGGTCACGGGCGAGCTGATGGATTACGCGATTCCCAAAGCCAGCATGATTCCGTGGATCGAAAGCAGCCACACCACTACGCCGTCGCCCGTGAATCCGCTGGGCGTGAAGGGCGTGGGCGAGGCCGGAACCATCGGCTGCTCGCCGGCCGTGGTCAATTCGGTCGTGGATGCGTTGAGCCATCTGGGTGTGCGGCACATCGATATGCCGCTGACGCCCGAAAAGTTGTGGAACCTGGTTCATCCGGGAGGTCAGGCATGATTCCGCAGAATTTCGAATACTCCCAGCCCAACAATTTGAACGAAGCCCTGACGCTGCTGGCAAGCGGAAACGCCAAAGTGCTGGCGGGCGGCATGAGCCTTATCCCGCTGATGAAATTGCGGCTGGCCGCGCCGGATCATCTCGTGGATCTGAGCCGCGTGACCGATCTGAAATCCATCCGCGAGGAAGCAGGCACGATCAAGATCGGCGCCATGACCACGCACTGGGAGATTGAGTCGTCCGCTCTGCTGCGTTCCAAGTGCCCGCTGCTGGCCGAAGCGGCGTCGAACATCGGGGACGTGCAGGTACGGAATATGGGCACTATCGGCGGCTCGATCGCGCACGCCGACCCGGCCGCGGATTATCCCGCGTCGCTTCTGGCTCTCGAAGCCCAGGTGCGGATTGCGAGCGCCAAACGCGAGCGCACGTTGACCATCGCCGACTTTCTGGTGGAGGCGCTCACCACCGCGCTCGAGCCCGGCGAGATCGTGCGCGAGATCATCGTGCCGGTTGAGGCTTCCGGCACCGGTGTGTCGTATCAGAAGATGGTGCAGCCCGCTTCAGGGTTTGCGATTGTCGGCACAGCCGCGCGCGTTCGCAAGTCCGGCGGCAAAGTGAGCTTCGTCCGTGTGGGCATTACCGGTCTCGCCGGGAAAGCCTTCCGCGCCACCGGAGTGGAAAAGCTGCTGGCGGGCACCGCCGGGTCCGCGGCCGACGTGCAGAAGGCAGCCGCAGTCGCCGCAGACGGAGTAGACGCCAATACCGACCTGCACGCTTCCGCCGCCTATCGCTGCCAGATGGCCAAAGTGTACACGGCGCGGGCACTCACGCAGGCGCTCGCGAGGACTTCTTGAAGATCAGCGGATCGTACACGCTGCCGGTAGCGCGCGAGCGCACCTACGAATTGCTGCAGGATCCCGACATCCTGGCCCAGTGCATGCCGGGCACCGATCATCTCGCCAAAATCGGCCCCGATGAGTACGAGATGAAAATGAAGATGGTCATCTCAGCTGTTCAGGGCCTGTTCGCCGGGAAAATTCGCGTCGCCGACCAGAAGCCGCCCGCACAGTTTCGGCTGCTGGTGGAAGGATCAGGCAAGGTCGGCTTCCTGAAAGGCGATGGCGTTCTGACCCTTGTGACAACGGATGCACTCCCTTCAGACCCATCCACGGACGTCCACTACGAGGGTGAAGTGTAAGTGGGCGGCGTCATTGCCGGCGTCGGCCAGCAATGACGCCGCCCACTTGCACT
>DATLVQ010000519.1:0-2279 GCA_035577325.1 Bryobacteraceae bacterium
ATAGTGCGTTGGGATTCAGCGCGTAGAGTGCTGCCGCCGTGGCGCCCGCCGCCGTGCTGCTGAAAACGCGGCGCACCGCGGCAAACAGGAAAATCACGCCGATCACGAAGCACACCGCCGGCGGGATCGCACCAGCCAACCCGCTTCTCCAGAGGTCGTCGCGTCTCACCAGCGGCAGCAGCAGCGCGTGCAGCCCCGGCAGCCATACCGTACCGAATTGCGCGTAACCGGGTGTGCGGGAATCGACGATGCGCCGCGCAATGTTGAGATGCGCCTCGGCGTCGCCGTAATAAAGCGTCCAGCCGCGGTGCCAGGAGAACCACACCGCGCCGGCGCTCACAAGCGCAGCCGCAACCGCGGTGAACAGCACCGGCCAGCGGCCGAATTTGGCGGCGGACGACGACCGCGCCTCAGAAATTCGTAAAGGCTTTGAACTCGCGATAGCGGTCATCGATTTCCGAGTGGTCGAGCGTCCGAAAGCGATCCGGCCCGAACTTTTCGCAGCAGAAACTGCCCATCACAGACCCGTAAATGACCGCCCGGCGGAGCACTTGATGGTCGATCTCGCCATGCTGCGGGTGAACGCCCTGCTGCGCCAGGTAGCCCATAAAACCGCCCGCGAAGCAGTCGCCCGCGCCGGTGGGATCGAAAACATCCTCGAGAAGAAACCCCGGCACAATGAAATGCTGGCCGCCATGAAACAAGATGGCGCCATATTCGCCGCGTTTGATCACCAGTGTCCGCGGGCCCATGCGCATGATCTTGTCGGCGGCGCGCCGCAGGTTGTGCTCGCCCGCCAGCATGCGCGCTTCGCTGTCGTTAATCAGCAGAAAATCCCACTGGCGGATGGTGGAGAGCAGCTCGTCGCGATAATCGCGAATCCAGTAGTTCATGGTGTCGCCACCCACGTAGCGGACGCCGTTCATCTGGCCGCGAACGCTGCGCTGGAGGGCCGGCTGGATGTTACCCAGCAGCAGATAAGGCTCTGCGCGGTAGGAGTCCGGCAACTTGGGGTCGAAATCCGCGAAAACGTTGAGCTCCGTCACAAGCGTTGTGCGATCGTTCATGTCGGGCGAATAGACACCCGACCAGAAGAACGTCTTACCCGGCACGCGCTCGAGCCCTTCCAGATCGATGCCGCGGCCCGACAGCAGCGCGGCATCCGACTCCCCGAAATCGTCGCCGACAACCGCCACAATCCTGACGCGTGTAAAAAAACTGGCAGCGAGCGAAATATAGGTGCAGGACCCGCCCAGGATGCGGTCCACTTTCCCGTGCGGCGTCTCAAGGCCGTCGTAAGCAACTGAACCGACTACAACGAGGGACATCGGAATGATTGTAGCGAAAGGTGTCAAGTGCTAGGGCTTAGCTGTTAGGGAGCTGGTGGCCGAGGAAGGGGATTTGGCTTTTCCCTGGCACCTCACACCTAAAACCTGACACCTAGGTTTCCTTGACGATAAAATGCAAAAGTCATGAAACCCATCTGCATCCTGCTTGTTAGTTGCGCCCCTGCCCTGGCGCAGCCGCCAAATCCGCTGACCGATGCCGTGATGAACCGTTATAAAGCCATTCGCCAGAATCTGATCGAGAGCGCCGAAGCCATGCCGGAGGATGGCTACGGCTTCCGGCTGACGCCCGCACAGCGGCCCTTCGGCGAATGGATCGGGCACGTCGCCATGGGCAATTACAACTACTGCGGCGTCATCAAAGGGGAAAAGCCACCCGATACGCACCAGCTGCACGCGCTGACGGGAAAGGCCGATCTCAGTAAGGCGCTGGCCGAATCGTTTGAATATTGCGACAGCGCATTGAAGGGAATGGACGACCGCAAAGCCCTGGCCGAAGCCACGGTGGGCGATAAGAAAATTTATCCCGTGCAGGGGATGGTGAACCTGGTGTCCTCGGGGAACGAGCACTACGGCAACATCGTGGGCTACCTGCGCAGCAAAGGCATCACGCCGCCGTCTTCCGCGCGCGCTGCCAAGAAGTAACGCCGGACACAAGCGAGGTCACGATGCCTTCGAGAAGAGAATTTCTGGGTGCCGCGGCGCTAACGGCGTCCCGGCCGATGGGCGCGGCGGGCGATTACAAGATGGCCGTCATTGGCCTGGTTCACTCCCACGTGTGGGGACACCTGGGCCCGATGCTGAAGGGCGAGCACGCCAAACTCGCCGGCATCGCCGAGAACATTCCGGATCTGGTGGCCGAAGCCAAGAAGCGCGGCGCATCCGACGTTCCGTTCTTCGGCGAATACCACAAGATGCTCGATGAAGTGCGGC
>DATLVQ010000520.1:0-5904 GCA_035577325.1 Bryobacteraceae bacterium
GAAAGCTGCGTAGCGAAGCTGTGTGTTCGTTTGACATAGTTTTAACCTTTGGGTTGGAAGTGCGAGCGCATTGTCAGTTTAGTTTGAGTTCCGCTGTTGTTTGGCTTCTGTTGCTGCAAGACGTTCAAACTCCTCCAGTGACGCTGTGTGCCCGCCGCGGTTCGAAAAAACACTGCGATGGGTCACTTCTTCGAGTTTTTCGCAGGACTGTGACCGTATCCTTCTATAACTTCCTATAACTTCGCATCGTTCCGTGAGTATTCTCACGAGGTCGGCCACTTAAGCAACCGCGCTCGCCTCTTGTTCTTTCTGTCTCATGACGAAGCTGGAGGCTGCGGTCTTAAACTACCTTCAGTTCTACTTTGGGCTCTCGATCGACTTCTGGAAATAGGCCGTTTGTCATATTTGCGGGAACGATTATCACCAGGCGAGTCCCGCACAGTACCCCTGTCGCAATGGGTTGCCTTGCGGCCGGACATTCAAATTGGCGGACCCCGTCTGAGTGAGGGATCGACCGTCCTCACCGTCATGAAAGCGTTATTCCCTGATTATATTGACGGAATCATACTGGAGAAGGTTGATGGCCAACAGACAGAAAAACAATGCCGTACGGCTACTGGGAGCGTAACCACCGTCCGCGGTGCCGTGAACTTGAATGAATGATTTTCAGAGGCGGAGCAATTGCTTCTCGACGATCGGGCCATCACGCCAGAGGCAGTGCAGGGGGATTTATCAGCGTTGGCAGCCTGCCTCGAAAAGGCCGCAGTCGCTCGCCGCGCGTAAAATTCCAGTTTAATGTCTGAGCTGAGGCGATACTGCACGGATGTCGTCTAAGTGGGAACGTCGACACCGAGTTCTTCGCTGCCCCGCGGAAGTCGAGGAGCAATATGCCGAGAGGATATTGCACCGGTGGTCGTCCACGGTCTTCCAAATGCATCGGCGCATATTGGTGAGCCGGCGGGAGATGCGGCGGCTCAGACCGTTGCAAGGGGCCATCTTGGACAGAGCGTCGTGCGTCTGTAGCGGCTTCCTGCGTTTGACGATTCCTTGACGCGTCAACATTATATCTTGAGGTCACCTTGACATTTCAACGAGTAGTATCTGAATTGTGGAGGATGACGAGGCGGTGCGCCGCCAGGTGTTCCGTACTCGACTGACGGCACGAGGGCTACATCATTCATGGTTGGGACAACGCCAGCGGACACCTCGGAGCCATAGATCGAGTTCGTTTGTACCAATACGGAATGATCGAACGCGAACGAGGCGCAGGCAACGATAAATTTTTAAAAGTGCGAGTGTTGATGCCATTTGCTCCGAGAGCGCCGCTCGAAGTGCCGAGGTAGTGAAACATGTTCGCCGGCGATGTGTACAAACTGCTTGAAGGAACCGCGGATGCGGCGTTTGTCGTAACGCTCGAAGGCGAGATTTGTTTCTGGAATGGCTCCGCCGAACGGTTGTTCGGCTATACATCAGCCGATGTTCTGAACAAAACGTGTCACGAGGTCCTTAGGGGGAAGGATGCCCTTGGCACGGTTGTATACACGGGAGAGTGTAGCGTTCAACGCTGTGCTGTCCACGCTGAATCTATCCCAACCTTCGATCTCGAGGTTACGACCTGCTCCGGCCAGCGGAGGTGGATCAGTGTTTCGACGATTGTCTTTGAAGACTCACGCTTTCATCGGCGTCTGATTGTGCACCTTAGTCACGATATAAGCAAGCGCAAGGAAGCCGAACAGACTTTCTCGAAAATGATGGAGTTGTCAAAACAAGTCGTTTCGATCGGAGAAAGCCAGTCCCGGCCTGCTCCCATCGAATTGCTATCGGATCAGGAAAATCGTATCCTGACGCTTTTTGCGAAGGCGAAGAACTCGGGTCAAGTTGCAAAGGAACTGGGAATCACGTTGCCCACTTTGAGGAACCACCTCCACGCCATCAACCAGAAGCTCCGCACTCACAATCGACTTGAAGCGGTTCTTCACGCCATGAAACGTGGGCTGATCTAACCCCAACGTGTTACCTCCCGCCATTTCCTCGCAGCGAACCTGCGCCAGACGCCAAGAAGCGTTTATTCGTGCAATGATCCGTGCGGTCAGAAAATCGCTTTTTTCGTGACCGGCATCCTCAACACTGCGTGGCACTCGCACAACTAGGTGCCACGTGCAAGGCATACGGCGCGCAGAGCTTTCATGAGCGCCTGGGTTCCACGGTTGCATCGTCCGGGTACTCTATAGCACCCATGAGACCGTTCTGGAGCAGAGTAACGAGCCCACAAATCATAGGCCGACAGGAGTGCGTCGGATTCCAGCGTTCCCGCTGTCGTTCGGACTGCAAGATCAGGGACTGTACTCCAATGTCGGTAACGACTACTTGTACCGCGACTGTGTGCCAGTCCTCGATCCGTCGCTGTCACTGCGATCCGCCATGCGATCGCTGCGCCCACTATGCCGTCGCCGACAACTATGACATCCGTGGAGGTGACTTGCATAAACGAACTCAGCGGTCTAGTAACGCTCCACTAAATCGCGCCGACCAATCATGCGGTATCGTTCGATGACTCTGGCTGAACCAATTCACTGTACTCCGAGTGGCGGCAGAGGAAGGCATTTACAAAGGGGCATACCACAACCACTTTTAGGCCTGCGCTTAGAGCGAATTCAAACCCGGCACGAGCAAGCTTGCCTCCGATCCCATACCCCTCAAGGGAGGGCGGCACATAGTGTGCAGAAACGTAATCCCCATTGCTGATCGCCTGTATTCGATGAAGGCGGTGTGGCCAGCGACTTGCACTTCCAACCGGCTGGCAGCTTCGTTATTAGTTACGCTCACTTCTTTGGCTCTGTTTGCCACTCAAAGCCCCCCAGCATTCCTCAACGAAATCCGAGGCTCCTGCAAGATCGTCAGCCTCTGGTCCCATTGTGGATAGATTCATGGGGAGGCACAATAAGCCAAGCATCATTCCGAAAAAAACAACTAATAATGCTAGTCCAATCAAGATGGCGAGTGGGGAGTTCTGCTCATCAATATCGCGAGCGCGGGGCGGGTCCAGTTCCAGATTGTGATCGATTCCTATGGTTGGGCTCATCCGACTATGGCGGCGAGCACCTGGATCGAAGCCACCGGGCTCGCCATCTGAGCTGTCGGTCTGTGTTGCGGGATGCAGTCAGGGGCGCGGTGTTAAAGCATGCCTTGGTAGAGGTGCCGCGGGACGCGTCGCACACATGTTGCTGCGGATTTCGCAGGTGGCCTATCGAGGCGGTTCCCGTATTCCTGTAATTTTGGGTTCAGTATGATCACGCACCTCTGATGCGTCGGACAGCGGCCCGCTCGGCCAGGCTCGATGCGGCCTGCCGATTGCGGTGTGTGAACTCTGATGAATTCTTGTTCGCACTGTTGCCCGGTTCCTAAGAATGATCAAGAATTGTCAGTGGTATGAGTCGATACGCACAACCAGCAGGTCGCGTTGATGATAACTGAAATACTTAAATCGGGTGACTACGAACTGCTTCCCCAGTAGCTCCAGGGCGTTGCTGACCACGTCCCGCAGATCACTGGGTCTGGGTTGCCGATTACTGGATTTCCGCTGCTCTCCGAGCTGCGAGGATGAGCGGCAAGGCGATGCTTATTCCAATCCGACCGAAACGCCAGTCCTAGTCCTGACAGCAGCAAGAACGCGTTGTCGCCGCGGGGTCCGCGATTACAATTCCAAGACACCACACGCCTCAAACCAGACGGAACCCCCTTACACGTGGCAGATCCGTCCACATTCACGCTCCCGCAACATTTGCTGGGCGGATTCAGTCCGTGAGAACAGGTCAGGAGGCGCATCCCCACGAAAATCTTGTGCAGGTCATCGCGCCGGCCATTCCGAATCAGGGCGCACACTGTAACCTGCTTATTGACTGGACGTGGTAGTGCGGCCTTCGCGCCTCTCTCCGCCTCCGCCTTCAACATGACTTCAAGGCTCGGATAGGCGTAGATGGTCGGCGCGTGATTCTGCATTAGTCCGCCGGTGTCAGCGGTGGGGCCGTAGGTGCTATGCATATCGCTGCCCAGCATGCGGAGCATGTCCATTAGTTGCCCGCGATGCTGAGCGGTGTGGGTCATCCGCCTGGTCATCACCCAAGCCCGCGAGCGTGGTACATCGAAGAAGGTGACGATTTCTTCCCACCATGGTTCAGCTTTCGCCTTCTTCAGAGCCTGCAGGCGTTTTCGGCTGCCCTCCGCATAAAGGGCCATGAACTCCCAACGGACCTCGCGGGCAGGCAATGGAGCCACGCCGACGTCGATACCCAAGATCGTCCGAAACCACAGATCTTCACTGACGCATTGATGCACCATGTGCTCGTGAACGCTGCGCCCCCGAGAGTCACTGCGGTTAGGCCGGACTGGAAAAAGCTCGTCTTTGAACATACTCCAGACACTGATGACCTTCACCAGCTCGGTTTCGTAGGTCTCCAGCAGAAAATCGTATGTCCCGATTTGTCACACCTATTATAAATACAGTCCGTCGTAACACGAAACCTGTCAGTATCGGCACTTTCGGGGGAGGGTCAGTGCGCTGTCGATTATCAGGTGGACGTGTCTTCGTGACAATAGTCTCTCCATAACTATTAATGAAACATCTGTACTGGCCTTGCGGATACGGTTGCATATCGCGATGCTGGCAGATAGCGCGTGGACGCGCGTTGTGCTGAATCGCCTTCGGTTCGGAGGTCGAGGAAGTTTGGTATTGCGAATGTTAACAGGCCCTTGATCGATGCGTCTATTCGCATACGGATTCGGAGGCCAGAACGTCGATCGTTTGTGACGAGCATCCTCAACGCCGTTACAAACTGCCTATTGTTCGGCCTTCAATCCGGGCTCAAATTGGAAGCGTGAGGTTCGAAAAGTGTCTCGAAGGACGATCCGATGAGTTGTGTTAAGAACCTTGCCTCGTTTGTTTGCCGCTCGGCCTATGAAGACCTCTCGGAGACGGCGCGCGAACAGCTCAAAATTCGAGTCCTGGATTCACTCGGATGCGCTGTCGGCGCGCTTGATGGCGAACCAGTTCGCATCATTCGGCGATACCTGGCGGAATTCGAGCCACAGGGCAAATGCACGCTGATTGGCGGCGGTTCCGCCCCTCCCGATTCTTCCGCGTTTTACAATGGCGCCCTCGTCCGTTACCTCGATTTCAGCGACGCTTACCTGGCAAAAGGCGAAACCTGTCATCCCAGCGACAATCTGGCCGCCATTCTTGCAGGGGCGGAATGCGCGGACCGGAATGGCGGGGACGTCATGGCCGCCTTGGCTGTCGCCTATCAGGTGCAGTGCCGGTTAAGCGATGTCGCTCCCGTACGCGACAAGGGATTCGATCACACAACACAGGGCTCCTATTCGGTCGCGGCAGGGATTTCTAAGATTCTCGGGCTCGACGAAATTAGAACAGCCAACGCCATTGCTATCTGCGGCGCCTCGTTTAACGCTCTGCGGGTCACCAGGACTGGACAGCTTTCCCATTGGAAAGGCCTCGCCTTCCCGAACACAGCAGCCTGTTGCACGCGCGTTGTGTTCCTGGCAATGAACGGCATTACCGGTCCGCTCGAAGTCTTCGAAGGCGACAAAGGTTTCATGGATGCAATCTCGGGAGTGTTCGACATGGACTGGCATCGAGAAGATCTCGAGCGTGTTAAGCGAACCATTCTCAAGCGTTTCAACGCCGAGATCCACTCGCAGGCGGCAATACAGGGCGTGCTGGACTTGAAGCGCCGGCATGAATTTTGCGCCGGTGAGGTGGAGCGGATCGAGATCGAAACCTTCGATGTGGCATTCCATATCATCGGCGGAGGAGAGGAGGGCGATAAAACTAATACCGTCACCACCAAGGAGCAGGCAGACCACAGCCTGCCTTATGTGATCGCGGTT
>DATLVQ010000521.1:0-5417 GCA_035577325.1 Bryobacteraceae bacterium
GGGCGGGCCTGGTGCTGCGGGCGTCGTACGACCGCGCGTTTGAAGTGCCGTCGATCGAAAACCTGCTGCTGGCCAGTTCAGCGGCGGCGCAGCATCTGACCAACACCGGCACCGGACTGCCGGTGCATCCGTCGCGCGGCAATTTCTACGAAGCGGGGCTTAGTAAGTCGATCGCCGGGCATGTGCGCCTGGAAGCCAGCTATTTCGAGCGGCGCATTCACGATTTTTCCGATGACGATCTGCTGCTGAACACCGGCATCAGCTTTCCCATCGCTTTCGCCGCGGCAGAGATCCATGGTGTCGAGGCCAAGCTGGAAGTTCCGCGTTGGGGCCCGGTTTCGGGATTTCTGTCGTATTCGAATATGGCGGGAACGGGACGGCTGCCCATTACCGGCGGACTTTTTCTGGAACCGAGTGCAGCGGAGCTGCTCCACTCGACCGCCAGTTTTGCCGTCACGCAGGACCAGCGCAATACCGCCCGGGCGCGCATGCGGTATCAGCTGGCTCCGCGCCTTTGGGCCGCGCTTGGCGCAAGTTATGCCAGCGGCTTGCCGATCGAGCTCGATGACACCGTCGATGTGCCGGCGTTGATCGCGCAGTACGGCCGGCGCGTGGTGAGCCGCGTCAATTTCGACCGTGGGCGCGTGCGGCCTTCCTTCTCGATGGACGCCTCGATGGGCGCGGATGTGTGGAAGCACGAAAGCCGATCGGTGCGTTTGCAGGCCGACGTGCTGAACTTGGCCAACCGGCTGAACGTGATCAACTTCGCGAGTTTATTTTCCGGAACAGCGCTGGCGGCTCCAAGAATGGTGACGGTGCGGATTGTGGCGGGCTGGTAGCGCCTGTACGAGTTCGAGTAGCTGAACCCGCACAGGCATCTAAGGCCGAAGGATAGTTACGCCGTACGCATCATCTCGGATTTATCGCCAGCAATCGCCGCCTGCGCCGCAGCTAGGCGCGCGATGGGCACGCGGTAGGGAGAGCACGAAACGTAATTCATGCCCACCCGGTAGCAGAATTGCACTGAGCTCGGCTCGCCACCGTGCTCGCCGCAGATGCCGACTTCGAGGTCCTTGCGGGTTGACCGGCCGGCTTTCACGGCCATTTCGATCAGCTTGCCGACGCCTTCCTGATCCAGAACCGCGAACGGGTCGTTCTTGAAAATCTTCGCGTTCTCGTAATCCTTCTGGAACTTCGTGTAGTCGTCGCGCGAAAGGCCCATGGTGGTTTGCGTGAGGTCGTTGGTGCCGAAGCTGAAGAATTCGGCCTCCTTGGCGACCTGGTCGGCGGTGAGCGCGGCGCGCGGAATCTCGATCATGGTTCCGACCATGTACTGCAAGTCGCTGCCGGCTTTGGCGAGCACTTCTTTCGCCACGGCCACCACGATTTTCTTCTGATTCTCGAGTTCCTGCACGCTGCCGATGAGCGGAATCATCACTTCGGGTATGACCTTCACGCCCTTTTTGGATACCTGCACGGCTGCCTCGAAAATAGCGCGTGCCTGCATTTCGGTGATCTCCGGATACGTGATGCCCAGGCGGCAGCCGCGGTGGCCGAGCATGGGATTGAACTCGTGCAGTTCTTCTACGCGCGCCAGCAGAGGCGGCAGCGTCTTCTTGAGCTGCCCCACCGGAATGCCGTAGCGCTGCGACATTTCTTTCTTCGTCTTGGCGTCGGCGTGCGGCAGCCGCGCGATATCCACCATCAGGTTCTCGCGCTTGGGCAGAAATTCATGCAGCGGCGGATCGAGCGTGCGGATCACCACTGGGAAGCCGTCCATCTCCTTGAACAGGCCGGCGAAATCGGCGCGCTGCATTGGCAGCAGCTTGGCCAGCGCCTTGCGACGCGATTTTTCGTCGCGCGTCAGAATCATGGCCTGCATGTGCGGAATGCGGTCCTCGGCGAAGAACATGTGCTCCGTGCGGCACAAGCCGATGCCCTCGGCCCCGAAGCGGCGAGCAACTTTCGCATCGCGCGGGATATCGGCGTTGGCGCGCACGCCGAACGAGCCACGAAACTCGTCGGCCCATTGCATGAAGGTAGCGAGCACACCGGAGGATGGATCGGCGTCGATGGTGCGGGCCTGGCCGGAGAAGACTTCGCCGGTCGAGCCGTCGAGCGAAAGCCAGTCGCCCTCGCGCAGTACCAGCTTTTTGTTCTTGCTGGTGACAGTCATCTCCTTCTTGCGCTCGCTGACTTCGATTTCTCCCGCGCCGGCCACGCACGGAATTCCCATGCCGCGTGCGACAACAGCGGCGTGACTGGTCATGCCGCCGCGCGAGGTGAGAATGCCCTTCGCCACTTCCATGCCATGAATATCGTCGGGCACGGTTTCGGCGCGCACCAGAATGACGGGCGTTTTGGGCGCCTGCACCACGGCTTCATCCGCCGTGAAAACCACGCGGCCCACCGCTGCGCCGGGCGACGCCGGCAAACCTTTGGCGAGCAGCGCTAATGATTTCTTGGCATTGGGATCAAGCACCGGATGCAGAAGTTGATCGAGTTGTTGCGGATCGACCCGCAGCACGGCTTCTTCCTTCGAGATGAGCTTTTCGCCCACCATATCCACTGCAATGCGCACCGCCGCCGGCCCCGTGCGCTTGCCATTCCGCGTCTGCAGCATGTAGAGCTTGCCTTCCTGCACGGTAAACTCGAAATCCTGCACGTCGCGGTAGTGGTGCTCCAGATTGTTGGTAATTTCGCGCAGCTGGTTGTAGACCTGCGGCATCACTTGTTCCAGCTGTGCAATATCCAGCGGCGTGCGGATACCGGCGACGACATCTTCGCCCTGCGCGTTGATCAGAAATTCGCCGTAGAATTTCTTCTCGCCGGTGGAAGGATTTCGGGTGAAACCCACGCCGGTGGCCGACGTTTCGCCCAAATTGCCGAACACCATCGTCTGCACATTGACTGCGGTTCCCAGGTTGTCGGGAATCTGATTCATACGCCGATAGGTGATGGCGCGCTTTCCATTCCAAGAGCGAAATACGGCGTCTCGCGCCATGGCCAGCTGCTGGCGGGCGTCCTGCGGGAATGGATGGCCGCTCTTTTTCTCGACCAGTTTCTTGTAATCGACGATGACCGCTTTGAGATCCTCCGCCGTGAGATCGGTGTCGAACTTGGCGCCGGCTTTTTTCTTGCGCGCTTCGAAAATCTGGTCGAAGTCGTGCTTCTCGATATCCAGCACCACGTTGCCAAACATCTGGATAAAGCGGCGGTAGCAGTCCTGGGCAAAGCGCGGATTACCGCTCTTGCGCTCAAGCGCGGCGGCCGTCTGATCGTTCAGGCCGAGATTGAGAATCGTATCCATCATGCCCGGCATGGAAAATTTCGCGCCCGAGCGCACGCTGACCAGCAGCGGATTGCCCGTGTCCCCCAGCTTTTGCCCCATCTTGGTTTCAAGCGTGGCCAGCGCTTCGTTCATCTGCGCGTCGACTTCGGACGGCACTTTGTTGCCGCTCTGGAAGTAGAGGTTGCAGACATCGGTCGAGATCGTAAATCCCGGAGGCACGGGCAGCCGCGCCCGCGACATCTCCGCCAGTCCCGCGCCTTTGCCGCCCAGGACATCTTTCATCTTTCCGTCGCCGTCGGCCGATCCGCCGCCGAACGAGTACACGTACTTCTTCATTCTTTTCTCCTATGTGTTAGTAACAATTTCGGAAAAATCTGCAATGGTGGAAAACTCGGCCAGCAGCGTGTGCAACAATGTGAGCCGGTTCTGCCGGATCTTCGGGTCCGCCGCGTTGACCAGCACCTTATCGAAAAACAGATCGACCTTCGGTCGAAGCGAGGCGATCGATTCCAGTGCGGGCCGGTAGGCCTGGTCCGCCACCACACCGCGCACGTTTTGAAAAGCTTTGTAGAGATCGGATTCCGGGCCGGGTTCGAGCAGCGCGGCATCGATCCGGCCGCCACCGGCAAACTGGGCCTGCTTGAGAATATTCTGGATGCGCCTGAAGCTAGCCGCAAGCGGCTCGAAATCTTCCGTCGGCCTTACCGACTGAATCGCGACAAGCCGCTCTTCCACATCCACCAGATCATCCCAGCCCGAGGCCAGCACCGCGTTGACTTCGTCGTACTTGAAGCCGCGGATGTCTTTGAAGTAATAGCGGATACGGTCGAGCACGAACTCTTCGAGCTTGGCATCGCCGCCCAGCAGCTTGCGAACCGGTAGCCGCAGCTCCCCTTCGACTAGAATCTTGACCACGCCCTGCGCCGCGCGCCGCAGCGCAAACGGATCGCGCGAACCCGTGGGAATCAGACCGATGCTGAAGCAGCCGCGCAGCGTGTCCAGCTTGTCGGCGAGCGCCACCAGCTCCCCGGACGGGTTGCGCGGGATGGAATCTTCCATGCTGACGGGCTTGTAGTGGTCGTAAATCGCCTGCCAGACTTCTTCGGGCTCGCCCTGCTCGCGCGCGTAGAGACCGCCTACGATGCCCTGCAATTCGGTGAATTCCTTGACGAGTTCCGTCGTGAGATCGCACTTGCTCAGTTCCGCGGCGCGGACCGCGGCATGATCGCCGTGCAGTTCTTTCACCAGCGCGACCATGTGTTCGGTTTTTTCCAGATACGAGCCGAGCTTAGCCTGAAACGTTACGTGCGCAAGGTCATCCACGCGGTCGGCCAGCCTCTTTTTCTGGTCCGCTTCCCAAAAAAATCTTGCGTCGTTGAAGCGGGCGCGCAGTACGCGTTCGTTACCGGTCCGAACCAGGCCATCGGGATCGGCGCTGGTATTCATCACCGCGACAAACCTGGGTGCGAGCATGCCATCCGGGGCTTCCACCGAAAAATACTTCTGATGGTGGCGCATGACAGTGACCAGTACTTCAGCCGGGAGTTTCAGGAATTCGGGATCGAACGAGCCTTGAATCGCTGTCGGGCACTCGGTGAGGTATACCAGCGTCTCAAGCAGCGCTGTATCGGGCTTGATCCGTATCGCGCGGATTTCGCCCTCGATTTTCAAGCGTCGTTCAGCAGCGGAAAGGATGACGCCATTTTCGCGCAGCTTCGATTCGTAGGTATCGATGGTCACCGCTACACGCGACGCGCCCAGTTGCCGGTGGCCCGCGGAAACGTTCCCCGATTCCACGTCAGCAATCTTGAATGGCACCACATCGCCGCCCAGTAGCGCCACAATCCAGCGTATGGGCCGGATGAAGCGCGGGCCATTCTTACCGGCCCAGTACATGGTCTTGGGAAAGGTGGTCTTGAGAATTACCCCCGGCAGCGCGCCGGCCAGGATGTCACGCATGGTGCGGCCCGGAATCATCTTCGAAAAAACGTAGTGGCCGTCTTCCTGCTGCAGATCCGCGGGCGCGACGCCTTGCTTACGCGCGAAGCCCGCGACGGCTTTCTCAGGGGCGCTTACCGCGGGACCAGCGACTTTCTTCGTTTCATCGGCCTGCCGCTCCGGAAGA
>DATLVQ010000522.1:0-2999 GCA_035577325.1 Bryobacteraceae bacterium
TGGAACAGGAAGGCGTTCGTGGAGCCGACCTTGTTTTCGCCTGTATTGGCCCGGCACTTGAAATCTTCTCCCGCTACGTGCGGGTGGAAACGCCAGACGGAACCGAAAAGACACTCGCCGAATACCTTGAAAAGGTCTGGGAAGTCGTAGGTCGCGTCGCCCTGGAACAGATTCTCGGAAGTCCTGAGGCTAAGGCTCGAAATGGGGCAGCGGGCGCGCTCGAAGAAGATGCGCGCCTTACCGCTCTGTTTTTATGGACACTCCAAGCCACAAACGGCCAACCGGCGGAGGAGAGCGTGGACGGAGACACCACTGAGGATGCTGAGGATGAAGACGAGGCAACCGCGCCGGGCAAGAAGAAACCAGGGTTCACTCTCATCTACGACGTAGCGCGGCGGTTCGCACAGCCGTTAGGAATTCACTTGTCCGAATGGGAGGGCCGGATTGTTGAAACCAAGAAAGGCGTCGTTCGACTTCTGCCGGTAAGGGAGCGCTCGCAACAGCTTTTCGGTGAGGCGGGCGCGGATCTCGCTGCCGAACGAATCGAAGAGGTCGCAAGGGGCTCAGAGCAGTTGGATTTGTTCTCGGCAGCGGGACTGGTGGAAGCTGGCGTTCCAGACGTCGCGCCAAAGCGCGGCCGGAAAAAAGGTGTAGCTGACGAAGCTCTTAAGACGCGGCGCGAGGCTACGACGCTGGACCGGGTTCACGCAGCGATGCTATTGCAGGCTAGCGGCAGAGCTAACGCGTTGCGGTCGCTGCTCAAGTCTGAGACCGAGCGTAGCCCCGATTTTTTGCGCCTGGCGAACGCGCTATCGGCGCTGTATCCCAAAGAGAACGAAGAGAAGCGTCTGCTGGACGCGATGTTGCTTGCTGCGCCGCGATGATTACTATTAGAGACTAAGTAGGATCGGGAGTTTTCACGATCTCATTTTGAGAGGAACATTGGATGCCGGAACTTGAACCCTGGTACAGAGTCGCCGTCCCTCGTGACGAGGTGCGCCAGGGGCGGTCCTTCAATCCCGATGAATTTGCGATCCACCTCGAGCAGGTGGTCGCCAAAAAGGGAACCGAGGACTATCGCGATCCCGAGAAATTCTTCCTCCGAAACGTTTTTACACGCGCGCTGAAAGAGCACGCGGGCATGGTACTCCAGCGGCTCAGCGGCGTCACGCAAAATGCGTCCCCAGTACTGACCTTGGTGACACAATTTGGCGGCGGCAAGACCCACACGCTGGCAACGCTTTATCACCTTGCGACCTCGGGCAAGGCTGCGGCCGGCTACTCGGGCGTAAGCGATCTCTTGACGGCGGCGGGGTTGTCCGAATGTCCGACGGCGAAGGTTGGCGCTTTCGTAGGAAACGCATGGGACCCGAAACCCGGGCTGGAGACGCCATGGCTGGACCTCGCCGACCAACTCGCTGGCCCCGCAGGAATTGCGGCGTTGGGTCCCGCCGCGCAGCAGGCTGCGCCAGGAACCGAAGCATTGGGCCGGCTCTTCGAAGTCGCCGGTGGCCGGGTCCTGATCCTCTGCGACGAGGTGCTCAACTTCTGCAATCGGCATCGGAATCTGACCGATGGGTTCTATGCGTTTCTCCAGAACCTGACGGTCGCCATGACGGGCACCACGCACAGCGCGGCTGTCATCAGCCTGCCGCGAAGCCAGGTCGAGATGACGGACTGGGATTTGCAGTGGCAGGACAAGATCACCAAGGTCGTCCGGCGCGTGGCGAAGGATCTGATCGCGAATGACGAGGGAGAGATCAGTGAAGTCGTGCGGCGGCGGCTCTTTGAAACTCTCGGGCCAGAGAAGCATCGACGGCAGGTAGCGACGATTTACGCGGACTGGTGTTTCGAGCGGCGCGCGCAACTCCCGTCGGAATGGACGGCGGTGGATTCTTCCACAACCGGGGCAAGGGCGCGGGAGTTCCTGCGGGACCGGTTTGAGACCTGCTTCCCGTTTCATCCGGCGACGCTCTCGGTATTCCAAAGAAAGTGGCAAACCCTGCCGCAGTATCAACAGACACGTGGGACGCTGGCGATGTTGGCGCAGTGGGTGTCCTGGGCGTTCGCCAAGCAGCACCAAGAGCAGACTGTTGAACCGCTATTGACTCTGGGGTCAGCACCGCTCCATGTGAATGGATTCCGCGGCGCTGTCCTGGGCCAGGTGGGCGAATCCAGGCTGGCGACGGCGATCGAAACCGATATCGCAGGTCCGATTCCGCGCGCACGGGCGTTGGATGCCGATACCAAGGGTCCACTCAAGGACATTCACCGCCGCGTGGGGACGACCATATTCTTTGAATCGTCCGGTGGTCAGCGGGAACGGATCGCTCACTTGCCGGAACTCCGATTCGCGCTCGGCGGGCCGTCGGTGGATACGACCTCGATCGATTCCGCGGCTATGAACCTGGAGGCGAAGGCCTTCTACATTCGCAAGGTCTCGAATGATGGGTTCCGAATCCACCATCAGCCCACGCTGAAGAAGGTGGTGAATGACCGGAAGGCGTCGCTGGACTTCGAGAAGGATGTTCGACCGTTGATGCAGAAGGTGGTGCGGGAGCAGTTCGAGCGGAACAGCCCGATCAGAATTGAGCCTTTCCCAGCCGAGTCCGTGGACATCGACAACTCGCCGCGACTCCAGGTGGTAGTGGTCGGTCCCGATCGGGAGTGGGCACCCACGGGCGCGACGCGAGAAATGATCCGAGATTGGACGCAGAAACGGGGCGAATCGGCTCGCGACTATCCTGCGGCGCTTGTGTGGTGCGTGAAGAAGGTCGGCAAGGAGTTGCGCGAGAAAGCCGAGCTCGTGCTCGCCTGGCGGCGCGTTCAGAAGGAGCTGGCAGACGGTACGCTCGGCACAGATGTTCAAGCGGCCGATTTGAGGGGCGTGAAGGATAGCCTCGACGACGCCGAGGATGGCCTGGTGGAGGAGGTGTGGGCCAGCTACCGGTTTGTCGTGATCGCGGACTCGGGCGAAGGGGATGGCCTTCGCGTCATCG
>DATLVQ010000523.1:0-15734 GCA_035577325.1 Bryobacteraceae bacterium
AATATTCGGCGCCATATTCAAAATTCGGGTCGCGGTTAACGTGCACCGGCGCGGTCAACGTAAGCGGCTTGAGGCGCGCGGCGTCCGTATCGAGCGACGTCATCTCAATCCGGATACCGACGGGCCAGCGGTTGATCGGTATCCAAGCCGGCGACCACTGCTCCACATCCTTGTTCGGCAAGGCGCCGAGATAAGAAAAGCGGCAGTAGGCCAGATGGTCGGCCAGTACAAAAGAGCGGGGGCCCACGACGATCGGAATGAAGCGCTGCGTCTGAACCCCCAGTTCGGGATCCTGCCCTGGGCCGAGGCAAAACGCCCCGGCCGAAAGCGGGCCGCTGTAAAGATTTTCATTCACCACCAAGCGCACGCCGCGCTCCTCGCCTGGGATGACTTGAAATTCGAGGATCTGCGGCAGCCCCCGGGCCGCCTCCTGCAGCGAGTAACTGGACACGAAGCGCATGGATTGCTCGCGTCCTTCAAAAAACGGAACCTTCACGCCCGTCGCCTGCGACCCAGGCGAGAAAATGGCGATCACCGGAATCAAACCGGCGAGCTGCGCTTCGATAATCCTCCGCGCGCCCACCTCGCGCCGGTTGTCCATCAGCCTGCGATTGGCCTTGCCCATGGCGCTCATGCCCACACGCAACGCCATCAGAATGCCCACGCTGAGCATGCTGACCAATGACACCGCGATCAGCACCTCGATCAGAGTGACGCCGTTGCGCGGGCGCCTCATTGCGGCGGGCCTCCCAGGGCGCCGCGGTCGCCCTCGCGCAACTGTTTTCGACGGAAAGCGTCCAGCGTGAACGTGCGGCGTTTGTCGCCAGCCATCCACCAGATCTCCAGCTCGACACGCTCCAAAATCGCCGTTCCAGGCCCCCGGTTTTGGGGCGACTCGAACGGCGACACGCGAGCGCGCCATCCAGCTTCCATGCCGCCCATCAGCGCCGGCTCGTATCTGCCTTCCAGCACCGATGATTGCGGCAGACGCCGGTTTGTCAGCAGCGCATCCATCTGCGAGCGCGCCACCATGGCCACACGGTCGTAATCCGTCAGGCGCGCGGCATTGCGCATGGAAGTGGAGATGGCGGAAAGCAGCCCCACGACCGCGAGGCCCATGATCAGGGTGGCGACCAGCACTTCCAGCAGCGTGAAGCCGCGCTCCTTCATTGCGCCGGTTCCTCGCCGGCGGCCAGCCGCTCGATGTCAGGCACACCGGTCATCGGATTGACGCGTATGATGCGCCGCACTCCTTTTCGATTGGCAATCTCGATTCCGAGCCGAGGCACAGCGCCGCCGGGCATCAGCAGGAACCGCCTGGTTGCGTCGGGATTGGCGGCCAATTTCGGCCAGATCGCTTTTATGGTGACGCCGCTCGGCATTTCTAGTTTTCTGGAAAGTCCGGTGGTGGTCAGCATCACCGCGTTGTCCTGAATTGAAATGGCGATCTCCACGACATCCTGTCTCCGCTCGGCCCGGTTCATGGCGCCATTGATGAAACTGACCAGCGAGTCCGACGCCGAGGCCAGCCGCAGGCTGTCGATCCCGGAGGTCACGGCAGGAAAAGAAATACCCGCAATCAGCCCGATGATCGTGACGACGATCAACATTTCGACGATCGTGACACCATGACAGCGTAGGACAGGCATTCCTGCCCGTCCCCGTTTTCTCTGCCTATGCGGCAGATCGTTCTGGTGGTCGCCCATGGAGATTGCTCTGCGCGCCGGCGCGAAACCGGCGGGAACGGCCTGGTGGTCTATTGGCTCTTCCAGCTCACGATATCGGCGTTGATGCCGTCTCCGCCAGGCTGGCCGTCGGCGCCGTAACAAATGATGTCGGGTTCGTCGCCGTGTTCACCTGGGAACTTGTAGGTATAGGGATGGCCCCATGGATCCAGCGGAATCTCCTGCGGCAGATACGGACCCTGCCATTGAGCCAGGTTCGCGGGCTGCGTGCGTAGCGCCTGAAGGCCTTCTTCCGTTGTCGGAAACAAGCCGGTATCGAGCTTATACGATCCCAGCGCCGTCATGAAGGAGTTGATCTGCGCGTGCGCCAGCGTTACTCGCGCGGTATCGCTTTTGCGCAACATGCGTGGCGCCACTAACGCTGCGAACAGCGCGATGATCGTCACCAC
Organism: Bryobacteraceae bacterium; assembly: GCA_035577325.1. Taxonomy (GTDB): domain Bacteria; phylum Acidobacteriota; class Terriglobia; order Bryobacterales; family Bryobacteraceae; genus QHXW01. Next base: position 2,135 of record DATLVQ010000523.1, read on the forward strand.
CACCAGCATCTCAATGAGCGTGACACCGGCCCTGCGTCTGTTTCTGCGTTCGTTCATATCACACCGCCACATCGTTTATGCTCGTGATGGCTAGCAGCATGCTTAGAATCAGCGCGCCCACCATCACACCCATGACCAGAATCACCAGGGGCTCGAACAAAGAAGTAAACCGTTTCACCGCCGAGCGCGTATCGGTTTCGTAAATCTCGGCCATGCGCGCGAACATCTGATCCAGGCGGCCCGTCTCCTCGCCCACCATCAAGAGGTGCCCGGCAAGAGGAGGAAAGACTCCTGCCTTGCGGATGGGAGCGGCAATGCCCTCGCCGCGCTTCACGCCTTGCGCTACTTCGCCCAGCGCACCCGCAATCTTGCGGTTAGTCAAAATCGCCGCCGCGATACCGATGGATTGCACCAGAGGCACGTTATTCGCCACCAGCGTTGCCATAGACCGCGCGAAGCGCGCCGTTTCCGCTTTCCGCAGCGCATCGCCGAGTAAAGGAATCCGCAAACGCGACGAATCCCACCACAGCCGGCCGGTCGTCGTGCGAATATAGCTCCGCAGAATCACAGCCGTCGCCACCATCGCCGATAAGGCCATCCACCAGTATGTCTGCACGATTTTGCTGGCTTCCAGCATGATCATGGTGGGAACCGGGATCTTCATGCGCGATTCCGAAAACACAGCGGCAAACCGCGGCACTACGAAGTTTAACAGCACGAAGATCGAGCCGAGGCCCACCAGCGCCAGCAGGCATGGATAGATCATCGAAGAAATGATATAACCTCGCAGTTCATCGCGCGACTTTTCGAACTCCGCCAGTCGCTCGAAGACCGACGCCAGGCTCCCGCTCGCCTCTCCGGCGCGCACCATGTTGATGAACAGATCGGAGAAGTACTCGGGATGCGTGCCCAGACTGTCCGCGAGCGATTTTCCGCCCTTCAGCACGCGCAGAATATCGAGGACAATGAAGCGGAATTGCGGCCGCTCCGTGAGTTCGCCGGTAATGGTCAGCGCGCGGTCGACGGGCACGCCCGCGTTGAGCAGCGTCGACAGTTCCTGCGTGAAGAACAGGACGTCGCGCCGGTAGCTGCGGGCGAACGCCGGAAGTTTCAGCTCGAACGATTTTTTTTGCTCGACGCCCACATAAACCGGGATGAGCCCCTGCTTGCGCAACTCGCGCGCGACGATCCGGTCGCTCTCGGCTGTCAGGCTGCCGGTGCGCAGTTTTCCGTCCGGCGCCACCGCCCGAAAGAAGAATGTCGCCATCAGAATTCCTGCGTCACACGCATCACCTCTTCAGCAGTGGTGACGCCGGTGCGGACTTTCAACCAGCCGTCTTCGCGCAGGTTGCGCATGCCGTGGCGGCGCGCGGCCACCGTGATCTGCGAGGCGTCCGCGTTCGCCATGATGAGCTTGCGAATCTCATCGTCCAGTTCCATGAGCTCAAAAATGCCGACGCGGCCGTGAAAACCGGCACCTGAACAACGCTCGCATCCCGCGCCGCGGAAGCTCTCCACGGTCTCGCCTTCGGGCGTGATGGCTGTGCCCGCCGAAGTTCTACAGTGCTCGCAGATCACGCGCACCAGGCGTTGCGCCAGCACAGCTACAACCGACGACGTGATCAGATAATTCTCCACGCCCATGTCGGTGAGGCGCGTGATGGCGCTGGGCGCATCATTGGTGTGCAAGGTCGAGAACACGAAATGGCCGGTCAGCGCGGCGCGAATGGCGACATCGGCGGTCTCACGGTCGCGGATTTCGCCCACCATGATGACGTCGGGATCCTGGCGGACTATGTGCCGCAGCCCGGCGGCGAACGTCAGGCCGATCGTGGGATTCACGTGGATCTGATTGATGCCGTCCATCTGATATTCAACCGGGTCCTCGATGGTGATGATCTTCTTGTCGGGAAGGTTGATGCGCTTGAGCGCGGAGTAAAGCGTGGTGGATTTGCCGCTGCCGGTCGGACCGGTCACGAGAAAAATGCCGTGCGGGAGCTGCGTGTAGTGTTCCATGCGCCCCAGCATGCGGTCGTCGAACCCAAGCCGCCGCAGATCGTAGAAATCGCCCGCCGAACGGTCGAGCAGACGCATCACAACGCTTTCGCCATAGAGCGTAGGTAGCGTCGAAACGCGCAAATCGACTTCGCGGCCCAGAATCTTGAGCTTGATGCGGCCGTCCTGCGGCAAGCGCCGCTCGGCAATATTCAACTTGGCCATCAATTTGAGGCGCGAAATGATGGCGGCCTTCAACTCGCGTGGCGGAGGTTCCTGATTGAACAGCACACCGTCCACCCGGTAACGCACGCGGAACTCTTTCTCGAATGGCTCGATGTGGATATCGCTCGACCGTTTCTCGATGGCCAGCCCGATCATGGCGTTCACCAGGCGAATCACCGGCGCCTCGCTTGCCATGTCGCGTAACTGCTCCAGGTTCTCGCCAGCCTCGGCCGCATCGATATCGGCTCCGAATGACTGCTGCTTTTCGGATTCGCCGTAGTGTTTGTCGATGGCGTCGAGAATTTCCTGCTCTCCCGCCAGCGCCGTTTTCACCCGCAGCCCGCAGAAGCCGCGCACCGCCGAAATGGTTTCGAAATCCAGCGGATCGGCCATGGCGATGGTGACCGAGGAGTCATCCACCGTGACGGGAAGGAACCGGCACTGGCGCATGAAGCGCGGCGAAAGGTCCTGAACTTCCGGAGCCGAGGGCGGCGGCTCATCGAGCGCGGCCAGCGGCACGCTCAGTTGCTCGGAGAGCGCCGCCAGGATGTCGCGCATGGCGATGAAGCCAAGGTCGACCAATATCTTTCCCAGTTTGTCGCCGCGCTCTTTCTGAAGCCCAAGCGCGCGATCGAGGTCTTCCGGCCCGATCTGGCCGCGCTCAATCAACATTTCACCCAGCCGCATGGTGCGGCGAGGTTCATCGGCAACCAGCGGCGCGGACGAAGCGCTCATCTATAGCTCTTGCACTCGGATCACGGAATCGAGCGATGCCCGGCTAGCGCGGCCGAGCTGCACGTCCAGCAGTTTCTGGCGCTGGGCCTGCATGACGATCTGCGCGGGCAGCCCGCCGGTATTTTCCCAGTTGTAGTAGAACAGCGTCACGCCCAAAACGATGTTTTCGCCCGGCGGTACGTTATCCATTGACGCCGCTGTCGCCACCAGAGCGTCCTGCATGCTGCGCTTGAGCAGCGGAACCCGCTGCAGCTTCTGCGCATGAACTTTGGCAACGTACTCCTTGGGAATGGTTTGCAGGAACGGGCTGACGTTGTTGGTGATCAGCAGGTTGACTTCCGTCGTAAAGACCGCGCCGTAACCACCGAGATATACGCCGCGCGTATTACCAAGCAAATCGAAAGGGGTATCCGCGCCGAGCGTCATCACGCGTTTGTCGAAGCTCTGCTCCATGGCTCGAATCGCGGCATAGCTGACGTGCGGGCTCTGTGCCACCGCGACCCACGCCGCCGTCGCCAGCATTGAAGAGAAAATCAGCGTGCGCCTCATTTCATTTCCCTAGGCGGTTCATAACGCGCCATCAAATTCTCGCGGACGTTGTAATGCTTTTGGAGCACCGTCAGACGTTGCTCGACATTCAGCATATCGGCTAGCCGCTGGCTTTCGAACCGCTGTTCCGCCGCGGCCAGCAGCGCCGCCGTCTTACTCGCCTGCCGGGCTTCGCTCTCGGCCACGGCTCTTTCAACCGCGGTGTTCACGCGCGCCGCCACCTGGGCTTCAATTCGTAACGTATCCGGAGCCGCAACAGAAGCAACCGCCGGAGCCTGCCGGAAGAAGGTGAAAAACATCAGCGCCACAGATAGCATGGCCGCCGATGCGAACCCCAGCCTCGGTGCCGAGCCCCAAAATGTCTGCCAAACGCGGCGCACGCCCGACGGCTCGAACACTTTGTCGGAGACGAACCCGATGCGCTGCGGGACTTCTTCCTCCCGCAATGCGAGCAGGGTCGTTTGCGTGATACGCAGCCGCTCCAGTTCTTCATGGCAGGTGCCGCAGCTTCGCACGTGCTGATCCACTTGGCGGCGATTCTCCTCCGCCAGTTCATCGAATAGGTAATCGCGTAAATCGAATGGCGAGCAACTCATGTTACACCTCTGCTTTTTGCGGGAGCCAATTGCGTTTTGAGCACGTCGAGCGCGGTATAGAGCCGCGACTTCACGGTCGATACCGGGCAGGAAAGGATTTCGGCCATCTCCTCGAACTTGAATCCCTGGTAAATTTTCAGGATTACGGCCTCACGCTGGTCTGCGTGCAGCTTGCCCAGCGCGGTCGTAACGGCAATAGAAAGCTCGATGGGAAATGCCGGCGAGGCACTTGCGGGAATGTCTTCGCCGGCGAAATCCGACTGCGGCACCGTCTCTCCCTCCGGCCGCCTTTTGCGGAACGAGGAAAAAGCTTCATTGTGCGCGATGCGAAACAGCCACGGTGCAAACCGCGCCGGATCGTCAAGCTTCTGCAAGTTCTGGTAAGCCTTCAAGAAAACATCCTGGCTGAGATCCAGCGCGTCTTCGCGATCCCCCACGATCCGCAGCAGGTAATTGTAGACGCGCTTTTCCCATCGGGAAATCAGGAGGTTATACGCCTCCACATCTCCCCGGCGCGCCTTGCGTATCAGGTCGGGGTCTTCGACCGCCCGAAAGATCAATGCTCAGGCTCCTTGTGGAATGACGTTCCACATGCGCAAAAAGTCTGTGGCGTCTAGATTTAGTGTAACGCCACGGACCCGGCAGGGAGCCACCCGGCGCGCACGCCAGGCGTACATCTCGAAGGGGGTCCCTGCGCGATAAAAGTACGGTTCCGGCCTGGCTGCGCGTCGCAGTGTACCGGGTTCCAGGCATACTGAAAGCAAATGACTTGGTTAACGTGGTCGTTACTGTCGGCCTTTTTCGCCGCACTCACGGCGATCCTGGTCAAACTGGGCGTCGCTGGCCTGGACGCGAACGTGGCCACGGCGATCCGTACTTCCGTGGTGGTCGCATTACGTGGCTGATTGCGTCTGCCATGCGGCAGCCCGACAGCTTCCAGGCGTTTTCAGGAACCTGGCTCTTTTTGGTGCTTTCGAGTCTGGCCAACGGCCTCCTATGGCTATGCTATTACCGCGCCTTGCAAGCTGGCCCGGCATCGCGCGTGGCCCCCACCGATGAACTGAGCATGGCGTTCGTCATCGCGCTCGAATAAAATAGACGCCCTATCGACCGTTCGATGCCACCAGCGCCTGCTGCCGCAGGATGGCATTCGCCCTGGCCTCGAGCGCCTGCGCTTCCGCTTTGCGCTTCATGCGCCGCAGCATGGTGGCGAAGGTCTTCATGCTGCGCGCAAGCATGGGCGTTTGCGCTGGCTCCTTCTTCTCCAGTATGGCCAGCGTTCGACGGTAGAGCGGCTCGGCCTTGTCGTACATTCCATCCTGGCGGTAGAGCTCCGCGAGATTATACAGGCGTAACGCGAGCATTGGATGTTCCGGCCCGCACGACTTCTCGACCATCGGGATGAGGACCTGGTACAGTTCCTCTGCCTCCGTGTTGCGGTGCTGGACCCGATATAGCTCCGCCAAATCCATCATCAGGTCTGCTGTTTCGGAGTCGTCGCGGATGCCGCCCTTTTCCAGAATCCCGAGAGCCCGGCGGTAAAGCGGTTCGGCCGCGGCGTACCGGGATTCCAGGTGGTAAATCTGCGCCATGAGCTTCAGGGTCGTCTCCAGGTCCGGATGATTGGGCCCCAGTGCCTTTTCGCGTATGGCCAACGAGCGCCGCGTCATGGCCTCCGCCTCGGCGTATTCGTGCTTGCTCACAGATAGCTGTGCCAGATTAGTGAGCGCCGTGGCAACCGTTGGGTGTTCTGGCCCGAGAGCCTTCTCCAGGATGGCGATCGCCTTGCAGTACATTGCTGCCGCCTCGTCGTTGCGGCCCTCGAGGGCAAGGAACTGAGCCAGGTTATTCAGACTCGTGGCCACGTTGGGATGGTCCTCGCCAAGCGTTTGTTGCCAGATTTGCAAGGCACGGCGATAGAGCGGCTCGGCATCGGCGAGCCGGTTCTCATGTCGGTAGACGTCCGCCAGATTGTTCAGGCTTGTGGCCACATCCGCGTTGTTCGGCCCGAACGCCTTCTCGCGAATGGCGAGCGCGCGCCGCAGCAGCGGCTCGGCTTCTGAATACTGACGCCGCGCGCGATGCAACTCGGCCAGATTATTCAGACCGATAGCCACATCGGTATGCTCGGGGCCAAGCGCCTTCTCCTTGATAGCCAGCGAGCGAGCGTACAGCTGCTCGGCTTCGTCATAGCGGCCTTCGAGAAGGTATACTTCCGCCAGATTGTTCAGGGCGGGTGCAAGCGCGACGTGCTCTTTACCCAACTTCTTTTCGTGAATCGCCAGCGACCGCTTGAAAAGCGGCTCGGCCTCCGCATAACGGCCCTGGTCCAAAAACAGTACCGCCAGGTTGTTGAGGGATTGCGCTACTTTCTCATGCTCCGGACCCAGCGTTTTTTCCCAGATACGGGACGCGCGCTGGTACAGCGGTTCGGCATCCGCGTAGCGACTCTGCGCCCGGTAAACCTGCCCCAGATTGTTGAGCGTTTCGGCAATTTCCGGATTTTCCGGCGCGAGCATTTTTTCGCGGATGGCCAGCGCGCGCAACAGCAGCGATTCCGCCTCTTTAAACCGGCTCGTCTTCACATAAACGACAGCAAGATTGTTCAGACCTTGCGCCGCCTCGACGCTATCGGAACCGTACAGGCGCTCCCAAAGGTGAAAGGCGAGCTGAAAGAACTTTTCCGATTCCGCATACCGCCCGATGTCGTAATAAATCGTGGCAAGATCGTTCCAGCTTTTCGCCAGGCGGGAATCTTCCTGCCCGGACCTCTGGACTTCTGCTACAGCCGCCAGCGCGGCCTTCTCAGCGGCTGCGAATGCGCCTTGCCGGCGAAGGGACCGGACCTGCTCCTCATATTTCTCCCATAAACCCTGATCTGCCCACGCTACTTTGCAGACGAATAAAATGGCAATCCATAACGGCCAATGCAATCGGCGGCACATAAACGTTCTCCCTCGCAGATACGCATGACTGCGCAATCATCTCTCCCGATTACGAAGTTTCCGTTCACCCTGTTCAACGAATAGTTAGTGCATGACGTGCTTCGTCATCATTCGCACCAAGTAACTGAACGGCAATAGCTATTAACATGGCTGGCCCACACTTTATTAACTTCCGATTTCAGGAATAGTTACCGTACGAACGGCTCTAACATCGAGTGAGTTGAAATGCGTGGTCCGCCAGACGGACTTAGTTCACGATTGATTCGGCAAACGCCTGCCCTTGCGGCTGTCCCTGCAAGATAGCTTTGGCGCGTGCTTCGAGCGCCGCCGCTTCCGGCTTGCGCTTCATGTGCCGCAACATGGCGGCGTACGTTTTGAGACTACGCGCGAGCGCAACGCCTTGCGCCGGCTGCTTTTTTTCCAGAATGGCCAGCGATCGCCTGTAGAGAGGCTCGGCCTTATCACAAAGTCCATCCTGGCGGTAGAGATCCGCCAGAAGATAGAGATCTTCCGCCACATCCCCATGCTCGCGTCCCAGCAGCCCCTCATGAACCGAAATCAGGCGCTCATACAGCAACTCGGCTTCCGTGTTGCGCCGTTGGAGACGATATAGGTCCGCAAGAGCGCTCATGACCTCCGCCGTCTCAGCGCTTTGACCGCTGTTTTTTTCAAATATACCGAGGGCCCTCTGATACAAGGGTTCAGCCGCCGCATAGCGGGATTGCAGGTGATAGATAGTAGCTAGGTTCTTCAACGGCGTGGCTAATTCCGGATGCTCGGGCCCTAATGACTTCTCCCAGATCGCGACAGCGCGCTGGATCATGGACTCCGCTTCGGCATAGGCGCGCTTAGCGGCATAGATTTGGGCGAGGTTGTTCAGTCCGGTGGCTACCGCGGGATGTTCCGGCCCCAAACGTTTCTCCCATATCGCAATGGCTTTCCGGTACATAGCCGCGGCATCGTCCGGTCGGCCCTCCAGCCGAAGAAATTGTGCAACGTTATTCAAACTAGTAGCCACATCCGGATGGTCCGGGCCGAGGGCTCTCTCCTTGATAGCTAGCGCGCGCCGGTATAGCGGTTCGGCATCCGCGAACCGCTGTTCGCTGCGGTAAACGTCCGCCAGGTTATTGAGGCTCGACCCCGTTTCCGCGTGATTGCCCCCCAAGGCTTTCTCCCGAATGGCCAGCGCGCGGCGCAGCAGGGCTTCCGATTCCGCATATTGATGGCGGGCGGTATATAGTGCAGCCAGGTTATTCAAACTCGTGGCAACGTCAGGATGTTCCGGGCCGAGGACTCTCTCCTTGATGGCCAATGCGCGCCGATACAGCCCTTCCGCTTCGCCATATCGGCCCTGCACGAAATAGAATTCGGCGAGATTATTCAGCGTGGGCGCAATACCGGGATGCTCCGGGCCCTGCGTTTTTTCCCCGATCGCCAGCGCCCGTTTCAAATTCGGTTCCGCCTCCGCGTAGCGTCCTTGGGCATTCAGCAGCGCCGCCAGATTATTCAGGCCGGTGGCCGTCTTGGGATGTTCCGGCCCTAACGAGTTTTCCCAAGCCGCGATGGCGCGGCGGTAGAGTGGCTCGGCTTCGGCATATCTGCCCTGCGCCCGATACAGTTCCGCCAGATTATTCAGGCTCTCGGCCGTCCCCCGCTGATCCTTTACGGACGTCTTCTCGCGAATAGCCAGCACTCGCAGGAGCATCGGCTCCGCTTCCTGGAGTCGGCCGGTTTTCAGGTAGAGAACGGCTAGGTTGCTGGCGCACTGCGCGACATCAAGTTGCTCGGCGTAACCAAGTTTTTCCCAAAGCTCGATGGAGCGCTGGAATTGCTTTTCGGCGTCGACGTATCGCCCGGTGTCGTAATAGAGCGTGCCCAGATTGTTCCATGTCTTTGCCAGATCGACATTCGGATGGCCGGACTTCTCCACTTCCGCAAGAGCCGCCAGAGCCGCCTTCTCCGCCTCCGCGTACGCGCCCTTCTGGCGCAGCACGCGCACCTGCTCCATGTGCTTTTCCCAGGTAGCTTGATCCGCGAGCATTCTTGCGGCGGTAAGTAAAGCGAAGATACAAATGCAACACGGCACTCGTAACCGGCGACTCATGTCTCGACTCCCGCGCACAGCTCTTGACAAACTGCGCGATCATTCCCCGAATACGAAAAGTGCCGGCACCCTGTTCCGGACAACGATCATGAGCGCGTATCCTGCCACTTGAGCGCTCGGTGTTCCGCGCTCAGTTTGCGCGTCATCGGATGTATGACGCGACGACGTGAGATCAGTTAGCGTTCGCTTTCGGGAATGTTCGTCCCGAATTTGCGACATCGGGCTAACTTTAGATCGGTCGAATTGTTACAAAACTGAACGCTGCGAGGAACAAAATCACTCTGCCGGGCAAAAACCTGGAACAATCTTGTGGCCTTCGGTCGTAAATGCTCTCAGCCGGTACTGGCGGTGTTGAAAAATCACGGGCTGCTGCTCCAGACCGACGCCCTTCTGCCGAACGTGTGCGCCCTGGTGATCGGTGCGCCCGTGCGTGGCTCGTGGTGGGCGCATCCGCGAAGTCACGATATTTTTCGGCTCAGCGGCGAACCCGCGGATAACTCCGCTGTTCCCATCGTCAAGCTGGTTTCCGCCAGTCGCTTATGTTTACCGCGCCTCGTGGCTCGATGTTATCGCGATTGCCGCCACCGGCTCGCACGCCGAGCGGTCGAATCCTGGGACCACTGGATTCAGCGACAGCAGCTGGGCGCAGTCAAGAATGAAGGTGGCCGGGGCCATCGCCGCCCTACAACGGCGCATGGATTCGCTCAACGCGCAATTCCAGGCGCGCGCCCGTTTACCCTGGCAGTCTTAGACCATTCACGACAGCCGATTCACGATGCCACGCGCTCAAAAAACCTCCACGATTTTCGCGCGCACTCGGGCCACGTGAACTGGCGGGCTCGCCTCTGTCCGAATTCGCCGAGTTGCAGCCGTAGCGAAGGCGTCAGCAGCAGCCGTTCGAGTCCAGCTCGCACCTCCTCGCGGCTCCGCGGATCAGCCAACAGCCCCGCCTCCCCCACTACTTCCGGCAGCGACGAAACGTTCGATGTAAGAACTGGTACGCCGGCCGCCATCGCCTGCCCTACCGGCAAACCGAAGCCTTCGTAAAGCGAGACATACGCAAAAATCGTCGCCGCCGCGGTCAACGCCGGCAGATCGGATTCCGGGACGTACCCGAGGTACCGCACACCGGGAATCCCGGACTGCAGCCGATCATAAGCCAATCGGTCGCCCCACCCCCATGGACCCGCGACGACCAGTTCAAACTCCTCGCGGATATCGCGCGCCAGATCGAGCCATGCATCCAACAGAACACCCAGGTTTTTCCGCGGTTCAATACTCCCCACGTATAGGGCGTAGGGTTTGGCTAATCCATAGCGCCGGGCGATGGCCCGCGATGCTTCTCTCCCTGCCTCGAAGAACGCGGGCGCAATACCGGGGTAGATGACTTCGATCTTTTCCGGCCGGAGCCCCAGCAGCCGGACGGCATCGGTGCGCGTGCATTCCGATATGGCGATCAACCCCGCCGCCGGCCGGAACAGGCGAGCGGCGATGCGCTCCGACGCTTTCACTATCGCCGCGGTATGCACTTCGGGCATCAGCCAGCAGGTCATGTCGTAGATCGTGGATGTCAGGCGGGTTTTGCTTGGCGGACGCGCCACCAGGTTGGAAGCGTGAAAGATACCTGAAGCCGGGGTCAGCCAGTTCAAGATCGGATAAGGGGAGATCTTCGCGGCGAACAGCAGGCCCAGCCTCTCCAAAGTCGCCCCACGGCCTAAGGCGGAAGTTTCATGCGCTAGACTCGCTGGAAGGCGCAGAAACGGGAACAGCGAGATTTGGTTCGCCCCCGCTTGCTCCGTCAGGCTGCGCGCCCAGTAATAAATGTAGTTTTTCACGCCGGCGCTGCGCAGGAGCAACGGTGAGGCATCGAGCACCAGCGAAACAGGGTGTACAGCCGGCCCGCGGGCGGCTCCAGTTTCTGCTATCTTGTTCATTCAGTTGCAAAAATCACAATTCCAGGCTGAAAATGCGCTGCCCAAATAATGCGCCTCTCAATTTGGGCGCAGGTGTGGTTAAATTAATAAGCTCCTGACACTATGGCAGATTTGGGCTTCCTTTTCAGACGAAGTTGGAAAGCCTCGCACCGGCGCTCCCGCGAGTTCATGATGGTGGTCAAGGGCCTGCTCTCCACCGATCATCCAGTGCTGGCGCACATCATCCCGATTCGCCGGTGTAATCTCGCGTGCGCATACTGCAATGAGTACGACGATTTCTCGCCGCCCGTGCCGCTTGATCTCATGCGCCGGCGCCTCGACCGCCTAGCGGAGCTGCGGACCACTATCATCACCTTGAGCGGAGGCGAGCCGCTGCTCCATCCCGAGCTCGATGACATAATCGCGCGCATTCGCAGTCACGGGATTATGGCGGGCATGATCACCAATGGCTATCTCCTCACCGCCGACCGCATTCGCCGTTTGAATCAAGCCGGCCTCGAGCATTTGCAGATCTCGATCGACAACGTTCAACCCGACGACGTTTCGAAGAAAAGCCTGAAGGTGCTGGACAAGAAGCTCGAATTGCTCTCCGAACACGCCGCGTTTCACGTCAATATCAATTCCGTGGTGGGCGGCGGTATTCACAATCCCAAAGACGCGCTTGAAGTCGGGCGGCGCGCCGTTGAGCTGGGGTTCACTTCGACCATCGGTATCATTCACGATGGCGGCGGCCAGCTGCAGCCGCTCAAGCCCGAAGAGCGCGAAGTCTATCTGCGTATGAAGCGCATGGCCAAGCGCAGTTACGCGCAACTGAATTTTTTCCAGGATAATATTGCCCATGGCCGTCCCAACGAGTGGCGCTGCCGCTCTGGCGCCCGCTATCTGTACATTTGCGAAGACGGCCTGGTGCACTACTGTTCGCAGCAGCGCGGCTACCCCGCTAAACCGCTCGAAGAGTACACCGTCGAAGACATCCGCCGCGAATATGTCACGGTAAAGAGCTGCGCGCCGCGCTGCACCGTGGCTTGCTCCCACTACACGTCTTATATGGATTTCTGGCGCGGACCGCAGACCCTGGTTGGACCCGCCGAACGCACGGAATCTGATCGGTTAATCCAGCTCGAAACCCGCTGAGGAAATGAAATTTATGATGGCGCGCCGCGACCTGCTGAAATTTGCGGCGCTGCCGTGGGTGCCTCTCCGCGCCCATGCCGCAACAGCAACCAGCTTCCCGACACAGATCGCGGCACGTGTTGAGCGGGCGTTTCGCACCCCAGGAGCCGCGCCGAACGGCTTGCAGGCCACTCGAGAAGGCTTGTGGATTCTCGACCAGGCCACCAACCGCGTAGCGCTTGTCGATTACAAGGACGGGCGCGTAATTCGCCAGTTCGACACCGATACCGACAAAGGCAGCGGCATCACGTTCGATGGCTCGGCTTTGTGGATTGCGTCCACCTACAATCGCCTGCTGGTGCGTATCGATGCGCAAACCGGGCGCGCGCTGAAGAAGTTCCCAAGCCCGGGTTCAGGATTGGTGAAGTGGGGCCCGCGCGACGCACATCCGCAACCCACCGGCGCTCACGGCCTCGAGTGGCGCAACGGCGAACTCTGGGTGGCGGTGCCGCCGGCGGTCCGTATTTTCGTGGTCAATCCCGAAGACGGCGCCGCGAAACGCTCCTTCCCCGCCCCCGGCGTGCGCCCGCATGGCGTTGGATGGGATCCCGACGGGTCGCTTTGGTGCGCTGAGAGCATCTACCGTTCGTTCTTCAAAATGGATCCGGCCAGCGGAAGAATCCTGATGCAACTCATGTTGCCCGCGGAAGTGCCGCTGAAAGACGGCGTCGTCCTCCAACCACACGGCATGACCATCTGGAACCGCGAGTTTTGGTTTTCGGTGGCGGAAACCGGTGAAGTCTACCGCGTGCCGCTGCCGGCGTAGAGCCGTCGGCCCGCGTCGCCGCCACCGGCGCAACGTCCCATTAACGGCGCCGGCTGCGTAATTGCGCTCTTACCGTCCATCCTGCAGCAGCGGTATCCACACCTCCATCGCCGTCAGACCCCGATTCGCCCAAGCGTAATACGGGATCAACGTTAGTTCGAGCGGCTTGACCGGCGTGCGGCCCTGCTCGGCGGCAACCCGATAGAGCGGTTCATCCGCCAGCGGCTTTTCAGCCACCACGCCAGGGTGGCGCAGCACAGTAACGCCGCCCAGCATGTCCCCTCGAAACTCCTCGCGGAACGCCTCAGCCGGGGACGCGAGCTCCACGTCGAATAGAGAAGTCAATCCAGGCTGGTCCGGCGATTCGATGCAGTAGACAAGCGGTCCACGCTCGACTGCCACGCGCCCCGCATCTTCGCGCACCAGCGGATTAGCGCGCAACATCTGTGCCGTCATGTCGAACTTGACTCCGATGTGGTCGCCGGCGCGCCACTGGCGGTGGATCTCAAAGTAATGCCCGGCTCGTGTGACGCCAGCCTCGGCCTTACCGTTCACCGTGAATTCCGTGGATCGCGACC
>DATLVQ010000524.1:0-9225 GCA_035577325.1 Bryobacteraceae bacterium
CTCGATTCCAAAAACATCCGGCGCGTCTTCTATGGGATCGAAGACCTGATGGAGATCCACCTGGCTCTCATGGAGGGGGTGAACCAGCGCTACGACACGCCGTATTTCAATAACCTGAAGAACTACGCGCGCCGTCCGATCGGCACCTTCCACGCTCTGCCGGTGGCTCGCGGCAAGTCTGTCTTCAATTCCCACTGGATTCGGGATTTTGGCCATTTCTACGGGGCCAACATTTTCATGGCTGAATCTTCCGCCACCACTGGCGGGTTGGATTCGCTCCTGGAACCGACGGGCAATATCAAAGTCGCCCACGAAAAGGCAGCGCGGGCCTTTGGTTGCCAGCAGCTGTTTTTCGGAACGAACGGTACCTCCACCTCTAACAAGATTGCGGCGCAAGCCATTGTGCGCCCGGGAGACATCGTGCTCGTGGATCGAAACTGTCACAAATCGCACCACTACGGTCTCGTGCTTTGCGGCGGTCAGCCGCTCTACGTCGAAGCCTATCCGCTGACCGAATATTCGATGTATGGCGCGGTGCCGCTACGCACGATCAAGAAGGCCTTGCTCGACCTAAAGGCGGAAGGACGCCTCGACCGCGCCCGCATGCTGTTGCTCACGAACTGCACGTTCGATGGCCACGTTTACAACGTGCAACGCTTCATGGAGGAGGTGCTCGCAATCAAACCCGACATGGTCTTCCTCTGGGATGAAGCCTGGTATGCCTACAGCCGCTTCTCGCCATTCCATCGCATGCGTTCGGCCATGGGTGCCTGCGAAGCCCTGCGCGAGAAGTATGCCAGCGAGGCCTACCGAGCCGAGTATAACGAGTTCAAGAAGAAGCACGGTAAAATTGACCCGAAGAATGAGAAGCAACTACTCAACACGCATCTGTTACCCGATCCGGATGCGGTAAAGATCCGGGTTTATGCGACGACCTCGACCCACAAGTCGCTCTCCTGCTTCCGTCAGGGGTCCTACATCATGGTGAATGATGATTGCTGGGAGAGCACGGAGGCGTCATTCAAAGAGGCGTTCTTTGCCCACACCAGCACCTCGCCAAATCTCCAGTTGATCGCGTCACTCGACGTGGCGCGCCGTCAAGCAGAACTCGAAGGGTATGAGCTGGTGGGCCGCTCGATCGAACTTTCCCTGATCCTACGCCGTGAGGTGAACAAGCATCCGCTCATCTCCAAGTACTTCCGCATCGCGACCAACGCCCAGATGGTGCCCGCGGAGCACCGGGCCAGCGGATTCGAAGACTTCCATGCGGATGGGGTGAGCTGGAAAACCATCTATGACGCCTGGGCGACCGACGAGTTCGTTTTAGATCCCACTCGGATCACTCTGTTGTGCGGTTCCGCGGGGTTTGATGGCACCCAGTTCAAGGGATTGCTCGCAAGTAAGTTCGACATCCAGCTGAATAAGACCTCGCGCAACAGCGTCCTGCTCCAGACCAATATTAACAACACCCGCAGTGACATTGCCTACCTGATCAAGGTTCTCGCGGATATGTCGCGCGAATTGGAGCGCAGGCTCTCGACTGATCCCGAGGAGAAGGCAGCGTTTGACGCCCGCGTGAAGAGCCTGGTCACGGATGTGCCCGATCTTCCCAACTTCAGCCGCTTCCATGACGCCTTCCGCGAAGACCCCCGCGGCAAGACAAACGAAGGGGACATGCGCACACCTTTCTTTCTCGCCTATGACGCGGAGAACTGCACGCATGTGAGGCTCAACAGCAAGGAGATCGATGACATGGTTAAAAATGGCCGGGCCGTCTCGGCGAAATTCGTGATCCCTTATCCCCCGGGTTTCCCGATCATGGTGCCGGGCCAGGTCATTACGAAAGAGACCATCGACTTCATGCGCAAGCTCGATGTGAAGGAAATCCACGGCTACCAGGCAGCCTTGGGCCTGGAACTGATTAAGCCGGAAAAGCTTGGCCGAGCTAAAAAGAAGGCAAGGAAGTAGGCTCATTCGCGCTTGACACTTTTTTACGAAATTGACAACCCTTAAATCCGTCCCAACCGACAAAAAAAGAAGCAAACTATGATTCGATGCTTCTTCTCTACGCTGCGGACTTACCCGGAGAAGGGCTTCGCGCGCCTCGCGTCGCATCTCCACCCGCATAAGGCTAAAAACTCGAAGGCAATCGAGTTTCGTATGGTTTAGATATTTCATTTTTTGGATTTTTTTGATTGCCTGGCTTTTTCGAATTCTATACATCCGAGCGGGCCGGAGGTAACAAGTGACGACAATGGATGAGCGCTTCATTCCTATGGGACTAAAGTCCTATCGACGCGCTGAAATGCCGAAACTAATCTGCTTGATATTGTAGATGACTGAATAAAAAAACTGAATCGGTAAGGAACCAATCAAATGAAAACTGCAACTCCAAGCGGATCGGCGAACCTCAAAGATATTTCAACGCGACAAAAGCGCGGCAAAAATGATCGCAAGCACAATGGCGCCAAATCCAAGCCTGCCGAATTCCCGAGATTCCAGGTGCCCACTGGCATCATGGATCAATTCAACCTCAATGTGCCGGAGGATTTCCCGGAGTGCAGCCTCGCCCCGCGGTCGGCCCAGAACATCGTCAATAGCGAAGCATGGACCGACGCCAGTCCGATGCTCAACCTTTCATCCTTCGTGACCACGTTTCATGAGCCGGAGGAAGCCGAAGTGGCAAAGGCCAACATCATGAAAAACTACATCGACCATGACATGTATCCGCAGGTCTTTGCGATGGAGACCAAGATGGTGAAGTGGCTGCATGGTCTCTGGAACGGGCCAAAGGACGCCGAGCCTTACGGCACCGCGACCGTTGGTTCGTCAGAAGCCTGTATGCTGGCGGGATTGGCGCACAAATGGAACTGGCGGAAGGCGCGCCAGAAAGCGAAGAAAGATGCCAGCAAGCCCAACATGGTGACGGGCGGCAACGTTCAAATCGTCTGGAAAAAATTCCTTCGTTACTTCGATGTCGAGCCGCGCGTTGCACCGTTGGAACCTGGCAATTATCGCCTAACGACGAAGCATCTCGACAAACTGGTGGACGAAAATACCACCTGCGTTGTAGCGATCGCCGGCCAGACCTTTACCGGCGAGGATGACGACTTTGAGGAGATTCACGACTGGCTCGATCAATACGAGAAGCGCACCGGCATTAACATACCGATGCATATCGACGGAGCCTCCGGCGGCTTCGTGAATCCATTTCTCTACCCGGATTACAAGTGGGACTTTCGCCTGCCGCGCGTGCAATCCATCAATGCCTCCGGTCATAAGTACGGCCTGGTCCCGCCCGGTTTGGGCTGGGTCGTGTTTAAGGAACGCAAAGTCTTCAACGAAGACCTTATCTTTTATGTGAATTATCTCGGCGGCGAAATGCCGACCGCGACGCTGAACTTCAGCCGTAATGCCTTTCAGATCGCGGTGCAATATTATCTATTTCTGCGCCTCGGTAGGGAGGGTTACACCTCGATCATGCGCCACGCCGTCACAAACGCCGAGCGACTCCGTGAGAAACTGGTCGAGAGCGGCTATTTCGAAATCATGAACAAGACCCAGCGCATCCCGGTTGTCGCACTTACGCTGAAACCGAAATTTAAGAACTTCAACGAATTCGACGTATCCGCCAGAGTGCGGCAACGCGGCTGGGTCCTGTCGGCCTACTCGATGCCGCCGAATGCCGAGAGCGTGCGCTCCCTGCGCGTCGTTGTCCGCCCGCATCTCAACACAACCGTCATCGACATGCTGGCCAACGACATCATAAAGGCTTGTCAATTTCTCAAAGCAAACGGTGGCAACATGAAGCCGCCCAAACTGCACTCGGCCCATCGGTCAACGCCGACGAAGTGCTGATCTATGCCAAAGAAGTCTTCTATTGCGCGCGCCGAGCAAATGGACTGCGTATGAAGGAGATCTATGGCCACGCCGCGGCGAATTTAAATGCATCAAGCTGGAAAAAGCTTGACGCAATCTGAGGAAAAAAGGAAGAAGTAGACTAACGAATCTAACAACCGTCCCAACCGACAAAAAAAGGAGCAAGCTATGATTGATTGGTTCTTCGCTACGCTGCGCACTTATCCGGAAATCGCGATCTTTCTCACGCTTGCTCTCGGGTATTATTTTGGGAAGTTCACCTTCAAGGGCATCGGCCTTGGAGCGGTCACCGCCACACTGCTGGCCGGAGTCGTAATCGGGCAGCTTGAGATCAAGATCTCGCAGCCCCTCAAGGCGTTTTCGTTCCTCATGTTCCTGTTCGCCGTTGGCTACGGGGTCGGACCGCAGTTCGTCCGCGGCGTGGCCAAAGATGGGCTGCCGCAGGCGTTCTTCACCGTGGTCCAGTGCGTCTTAAGTTTGTTGGTTCCAGTCGCGATCTGTAAGTACGTCCAGTACGACCTTGGTTACTCGGCAGGGTTCTATTCAGGGTCGCAGACGCTTTCCGCCGCGATGGGCCTCTCGACTGACGCCATCAACCGGCTGGGTCTGGAAGCCGCCAAGGCGAAGGCCATGATCGACTCGATGCCAATCGCCTACGCCGTGACTTACATGTTCGGAACCGTGGGCTCGGCAATCATCATCGCCATAGTCGGTCCGAAGCTGCTCCGCATGGATCTCGTCGCCGCCTGCAAGGATTACGAGGAAAAGCATGGGGGTACCAAGGAGATGGGCGCTGCCGGTTCGGCCTGGCATCGGTGGGAGCTGCGCGCGTTCCGCGTGAAGGCGGGCGGGAGAGCCGCTGGGCTTCGAGTCGCTGACGCCGAGGCGCTGGTGCCCGATGCGCGTGTTTTCATTCTGCGCATCCGCCGAAATGCAACGATCGAGGAGGCTACCGCCGACACTGTTCTGCGAGAGGGCGACGTCGTTGCCGTGGTCGGCCCGCGTGAGGTGCTGGTCAATGTGCTGGGGGCACAGGCAGAAGAAATCGACGATCCGCAACTGCTGAATGTGCCAGCGGCGGGCGTGGATGTTTACGTGACCAATAAGGCGGTTGACGGCAAGACGCTGGCGGAGATTGCGAAAATGCCAGCCGCTCGCGGGGTCTTCCTCCGGAGGATCAGCCGTGGCGCGACCGGCACAACGATTCCGATCCTGCCCAACACGCAGATCAACCGCGGCGACATCCTTACTCTGGTTGGCCGCACGCAGGATACGAGTGCAGCGACTAAGCTGTTAGGCGTTGCAGATCGTGCCACTGATATTGCGGACGTCGCGTTCATCGGCGCCTGGATCGTGCTTGGCGCGCTGATCGGCTCGCTCGTTTTCAAGGTCGGAGGCATTCCGTTGACGCTGTCGACGGCCGGGGGCGCGCTCATCGCGGGCATCGTGGGCGGATGGCTGCGGTCGGTCCGTCCGACTTTCGGACGCATCCCATCTCCCACCGTTTGGTTCATGAACTCGGTCGGCCTGAACGTCTTCATCGCCATTGTAGGCATCTCGGCCGGCCCGGGCTTTATCAATGGATTGAAGACCCAGGGCGTCGGTCTTTTCCTTTGGGGCGCCCTTGCGACCACAATTCCACTGGTTCTGGGAATGTTCATCGCCAAATACCTGTTTCGCTTTCACGACGCGCTCACGCTCGGCATCGTTTCCGGGGCGCGTACGACAACGGCTTCGCTCGGCTTGGTCTGCGATATAGCCAAGAGCCAGGTGCCCGCGCTCGGTTACACCGTTACCTACGCCGTGGGCAACACCCTGCTCACCATCTGGGGCATGGTCGTCATCATACTGCTGTCGTGAGAACACATTTTCCGCACATGATTCAACAGCAAAGAAAGCTATGACAACAACAAGCAAACCCTCTAGGGCTGCAAAAGCTAACGGACAAGCTCATCGTGGCAGTCGCCTATTATCAGATACTGCGAAACTGAAAGAGTTCGAGAAACTCGGTCCGTTCGAGATCAAGGATTTCGTCCAAAAAGTGGCATCGAAATCGGCGCTGGAATCTTCCTTGTCGTACCTGAACGCCGGTCGTGGCAACCCAAACTGGGTCGCCACTGAGCCGCGCGAAGCGTTCTTTCTCCTCGGGCAGTTCGCAGTTACTGAGAGCAAGCGGGTGCTCGACCTGCCACCCGGCGTAGGCGGGATGCCTAGCGCATCGGGAATAGCCGGCCGTCTTGAAGCCTGGCTCGCGAAACACGAAGACATGCCGGGAGCGCCCTTTCTGCAGGCGATGGTGCCGTGGGCCGTGAAGAAGTTCAGCTTCGACTCCGACAAGTTCGTGCACGAGTTGGTGGATTCCATCATCGGCGATCATTACCCGGTGCCAGACCGCATGCTGGTGCACAACGAGCAGATCGTGCACGAGTACCTGGAGTGGGCCATGTGCGGAAACCCGCGGCCGAAGGGCACGTTTAAGATCTACGCGGTCGAGGGCGGCACCGCTGCCATGTGCTACATTTTCAAGTCGCTAAAGAGCAACCGGATTCTCAACCCCGGCGACACGATAGCGCTCGGGGTACCGATCTTCACGCCCTACCTCGAAATGGCGCATCTGGAGGACTACGACCTCCACTACATCGAAGTGCATGCGAAGCAGGAGGAGCGGTTTCAGTATCCCGATGAAGAGATCAAAAAGCTCCTCGATCCGAAAATCAAGGCGTTCTTCATCGTCAATCCTGGCAATCCGTTCGCTGTCGCGCTTTCTCCAGACACGATTAAGAAAATCGGCGCCGTGCTCAAGAAACGGCCGGACCTGATCCTGCTGACCGACGACGTCTATGGCACGTTCGTCCCGGGTTTCCGTTCGCTGCTGGGAGAGTTCCCGGAGAACACGATCGGCGTTTACTCGTACAGCAAGTACTTCGGCTGCACCGGGTGGCGGCTCGGAACCATCGCGGTCCACGAGAACAACATCTTCGACAAGATCATCGCCGCGCATCCCGAGCCGATCAAGAAACTGCTGGACAAGCGCTACGGCGGGCTCACCCTCGAGCCGCGCAAGTTCGCTTTCATCGACCGCATCGTTGCCGACAGCCGCGACGTCGCGCTCAATCACACGGCGGGCCTGTCGCTTCCGCAGCAGGTCATGATGACACTGTTCTCGCTCAGCGAGCTGATGGACGAGAAGAAGGCCTATCAGAAAGCCTGCCTCGGCATCTGCAAGCAGCGGGTAGAGGCAACGATCGAAGGGCTGGACATCCCAATCGCTCCGAATGAGTTCTACGACTACTATTACGGCCTGATCGATTTCGAGTTTTTTGCGCGCAAACACCTGGGCGAGGACGTCGTCAAGTGGATGAAGGCGAACGTGCACCCGCTCGACATCGTGTTCCGGCTGGCCGAGGACCACGGCATCGTCCTGCTCAACGGCGGCGGCTTTGCCGCTCCCGATTGGTCGGTGCGCATATCCTTCGCAAACTTGGAGAATCACGTCTACGACGACATCGGTCGGGCGGTGCGCGCCATCGCGCGCGGATACAGGCAGGCTTATGAGGCGGCTACAGGCAAGACTGCTCCGCCGCCCCCGACGAGAGCGCCTGTTGTGAAACGCTAGCTCGGTTACTTCGCGATGCTACGGTTGCAAAACGCTCAACCGAAGCCGTGAGCACGACCATTCCAGCACAGACGAGCTAGGTTCCTGCGCTTGGTTACACCGTTACCTACGCCGTGGGCAACACTCTGCTCACTATCTGGGGCATGGTCGTCATCATGCTGCGTTCGTGAAAACAAATTTGCAGCTCATGTCCTCGCGATTTTCTGAAATGTCCGACCCCAGAAGCTTGAAAAAGAAATAGAAACCAAATAAAAAACTCAAATTCTACGAAGGAGGACCTTATGAAAAACCCCGACCTGATCATAACCGCCCCAACTGCGCGGAGCAACCGACGTATCGACGCAAAAATTCCAAGCCAGCTGCAACGAGGAACCCAGCTGCGTAATCTCATGCCAAACAAAGCTTCTACTTCGCGCGCTGAGCAAAAGGCGTTGCAGAAACTCAGTCCTTTTGAATTAAAGGACAAGCTAATTGCCCTCGCACAAGCGGGAACGCGGCGGGGCACAGCCCAATTTCTTAATGCCGGACGCGGCAATCCAAACTGGCTTTGCACAACGTCGCGGGAAGCATTTGCGACACTCCTCCGCTTCGCCATCGAAGAATCAAAGCGCGTTCTGGATGCGCCCGACCTCGGCGGAATGCCTCAGAAGGCCGGCATTGCGGAGCGCCTAACCGCCTTTCTGGATCGAAACAAAGACGCCGGCGGCACGAAGCTACTTCGTGAAGCGGTTACCTATGGCGTCGATGAGCTCAAGTTTAACGCTGACACCTTCGTCCACGAACTTACTGAAGGGATTATCGGCGACATGTACCCGGGACCCGTGCGCATGCTCTCCTGCGCCGAACCCGTCGTGCAAGAATATCTCGCCCAGGAACTGTGCGAGGGTCGTCCTCCGAAAGGGAAATATGATCTTTTCGCGGTCGAAGGCGGCACCGCCGCGATGTGTTACATCTTCGATTCGCTGATGCAGAACAAGCTGCTGCATCAAGGTGACAGTATCGCGCTCGCGGTACCAACATTCACTCCCTACATCGAAATTCCGCACTTCGATCGCTACCAGTTCAAAGTAGTTAACGTCGATTCCTCACTGGAGCGACGGCCGGATGGTACTCACGACTGGCAATACTCGGATGAGGAGATTGACAAACTCGCTGACAAACGAGTCAAAGTATTGTTCCTGGTGAATCCCAGCAATCCGCCCTCTTACGCGATGCGCGCCGAGTCGAGGCAAAGACTCGTTAAGCTGGTAAAGACAAAACGTCCGGATTTGATCATCATCACCGATGACGTTTACGGCACGTTTGTGCCCGGATTCCGCTCTTTGATGGCTGACCTGCCGGAGAACACAATCGGCGTTTATTCCTTCTCCAAGCATTTTGGCGCCACGGGCTGGCGGCTTGGGGTCGTCGCGATTCATGAGAACCATATCTGCGACCGGACGCTGTCCAAGTTGCCGGCAAAGGATCGTGCGATGCTGAATCGTCGTTATAGCAGCCTCACTCTGGCACCGGAAAAAATGAAGTTCGTCGATCGTATGGTGGTCGATAGTCGTCAGGTGGCGCTGAACCACACCGCGGGATTGTCAGACCCGCAGCAGATTCAGATGACGTTGTTTGCTTTGTTCGCATTGCTGGACACGGCCAATAGTTATAAGACCTTGTGTCAGCTGATCATACGCCGGCGTAACAAAGCGATGTGGGAAGGATTAGGCCTGCCGGAACCGCCTCCC
>DATLVQ010000525.1:0-6583 GCA_035577325.1 Bryobacteraceae bacterium
GCAGGGCGCACAGTACGCGGCGATCTCGGGATGCGCGTCCATGTAGGCAATGGCGGTCGCGACTTGATCGGGCAGCAGGTAGTCATCATCGGCGCAATAGACGGCGTAATCGCCCGTGGCGGCCTGGAATGCGGAGAGCATGTTGGCGAAAGGGCCAATATTGATCTCTTGCTCAACCAGCCTGATGCGTTCCCATTGCAGGCTATATTTCAGGATGAAATTGGTACTGTCCTCTTCATCACCTGCAGCATTGTCACTAACGATAAGTTCGGCCTGAGGAAACTCGTTCTCAAGCTTCGTAAGCGTCCAATCGAGGTATTGGTAACGCTTATAGGTCGGGATGCAGATGCTGAGCATAGGCCTCCCGCTCGTGGATATTGAGTTCGCGCGATGGATGGCCGGCGATGATGCGCTCAGGCACCAACACGGGCCCTTTCTCGTACACCATCACCGAGGGGTAGTAACTGATGCTGGTGCAATTCCCCTGTTTGTGAAGAGGCTCCGGATACCCTTCGTGGCAGTCCTCGATGAGGTACACGCCGCCGTCCCTCACGTGCGGCCACAGAGCATATAAACTCGCGTGCTGATCCGCAATGAGATGCGATCCGTCGTCAATCACGATGTCGAGCAGCGACAAATGCGGCGGGCGCTTCTGATCGCCGATGAAGATGGTGATTTGCGACTCTTCGTACTGCGCGGCCTGGATATCGATATCGAGCCCAAATATCTGCGCTTTATGGCCGAAATAGGCCTTCCACAGCTGCAATGAGCCGCCATGCCCGACGCCAATCTCGAGCACTCGACAGGCAGTGCCCACGAATTTGGCGAAGTAGCGCTCATAGATCGGCAGGTAGTGCTGCCATTTATCCACTAAGCGACCATCGTGCGCATCAAAGCACTCCTGCACCGTTCTATGCATCGCTCTTCTCGGCTTTGGCGCCCTCTTCGATCATTCGATCGGCCTCTTCCTTGTGGTACTTGGCCTCGGTGTGCGTATTGAGCAAGGATGCCGATGCCTTGATCTCCTCGACTCCAAACGCGCGATGGGTCGCCATGGCCTCTTTCTGCAACTCGGTCTGCGTCCATTTCTCCGTATCCATGCGCTTGGTTTTGTTCGACTCCTCGACATCGTGCGCTTTGACCGTGGCCGCGATATGCGCTTTGGTGATGCCCTGCTTCAAGTCCGTCTGTGCCTGCTGTAGCGCTTGCTTCAACTGCTGGTTCTCATTCGACAGCGCTTGGACCAGCGAGCGGGCACGATTGGATAGGCCCTCCATGATCTTCTTGAGGCCTTCCGGATTCTGCGCGGTCAGCCGGTCGGCCAGCTCCTGCATATACGGATGATCGATCGAGCGGAACACGAGATCAGCGCCGGTCTTCGCGATGAGCTCGGCCAAGGCCTCGACCTGGAGCAGCGCCAGAAGCGTCTCTGAGCCTTCCTCGCGCTTGGTCTCATACCCAGGGCCGGTCTCCATCACTACGTCATACTTGCCCACGGTGAGATCATTTTTGACCGACTTGACGCCACCCTCCTCAATGGGCTCGTTGATCTTGACGAGTTCGGGTGTGCCATCCTCACCAATGATCCGCTGCATGCGTTGGGTGGAAAAGTAATGCGGGAACCAGGAGAGCATCACGCGCCAGCACTGCGCGATCGCAAGGGTGAGATTGTCGTAATACTGGAAGTGCGATTGATCAGAGTAGCCCTGGCGCTTCTGAATCGCCTTACCCGAAACCACCGTGCCCTGCGTATCGGCGCCAGGCTCACTCGGCATACCGGCAACAGCCATGAGATTGGTGCGCATGCCCTGCACGAATTCGGCAAAGCCTGACTCGATCTGCGCCGGCGGCTGTCGCTGCGGCGGTGGCAAGAGTGCCTCGCCATTGGCTGTCATTACAGTGACAGGCTTGTACGTCAAAACTGGGATCGGTGCAGTATTGGCCTGCGTCCATTCGGGATGGCCGTCTAACTGCCCTTCGGCTGCCACCCATGGGGCTTTGGGAGCCAAGCCCAATCGCTTGATCTTGGCCACTTCGCCATAGTTCACCATGCGTTGCGAGTCCATCATGGATTCGACCATGCCGCGGCGGATCACCTCCCCATCGATGTCCGCCACATTGCCCTGCACCCGGAATACCGGTATCCATTCGCCGGGCAGGATCTCGCGCTCAATGACCTTCAAACCGTTCAAGTGAAACCATTCCACCTGTCGGCGGGAGGATTCACGCTCATCGGCAATCACATCGCCGAGCGGCAAGGGGTTGGGCAATTCAGACTTAAAGCGCGTGTACTCCTCGCCATCCTTGCGCCGGATGAGGTAGAGCTTCTCCGACTTCTCGCGAATGCGGAAGTACTCTGCGAGCCGGATCTCCTCCTCATCCTCCCAATCCATCGTGTCTTCATCGCGGCCGATATCATTCCAGGAAATCTTCTCGGCACTCGGATACAGACGCTCATACTCGATGCGCTTCATCTTGGTCGAGATCAGGCACCACATCGCATCCTGACCCGCAGGCATCATCGCCGAGGGGTCCATGTACACCGTGAAGATGTTACGGATCGGTAATATCCGAAGATCCTGATCAAAGCTGTCAGGCGCCACGAACTCCGGGATCAGCCGAAAGTAGCCCCACCCGGCCGTGGTCGCATTGTCCGCCGCGGTGTCATAGGCAATCGAGGCTTCGGAGCGCGTCTCCACATGCCGCCCTAAGCCATTGACCACATCAGCCGTCTCGACATTGGCACCATCCGCCACAGGGTGCGCTTTGCCTCGCGGCCGCTGCTGCTTGATGTTATTGACCACGCGGCGCACGAGGGCATCGGTTAAGTTGATGGTGAGTTCCGGCTCATCCTGGCTGAATGAGGTCGATGGTTGATCATCCCACTGATCACCCTCGCGAAAGCGGAGTGCTGCCTTGGCTTTGTTGCGATTCGCCGTCTCTGCTTCATCGCAGACTTTCAGACGGTCGCGCGCTTCCTCGAAGATCGATTTGGGCGAGATCGCATCGAAGTCCGGATCTCTCATCGATGCATCCAGGAGTTGGGGCCCGAGCGCTGAATGACTTGCACCGGCGCTTTCTCCTGCTTGTCCACGTTACTGGCGAGTAACTCGGGGAATAGATCCGACAATGCCCAGATCATGGCGTCCGCCCGATTCGGGCTGTGATCGCCCGTAAAACCATACGTGGTGAAGCCTGAGAGTTCATCCTCCAAGTCCCGGTGATAGCCCACGATGCGGCACTTGCCCGTCTCAAAAAGCGCGCTAATCGGTTCTGCGCGCACGACCTTGCCGCGACTGGCAGTCAGTGATCGAAACGGGATGCGTGTCTTTTGCTCCATGGCGGCCGTGCGGATCACATGCCCCACCATTGCACCGCCGAAGTTCACCTCACCCACGATGCGATCGGCTTTCTCGCGCATGTACGCTTGGACCGCCACTCGGCCCCACGTCGCAGGACCGGCTTTCAGCGTCAGGTCTTGGAGGACATACCCATTCCCGTCGATTCCGAGGCCACAGACGCTGATACCGATCTCATCATTGTCGATATTCTCCTCGTCGTCCGCCCCTGATGGGTCCACAGCAACAACCAGCCGCAGCATGTCGGGCAAATCACCGTCGACATGACGCCAGCGCTCAAGGTTCTCGTCGATAAAGAGCGCATTCGGCGTCTGATCTCGGAATTCGCCCTCCAAGAATCGTTTCCGCAGACGCAGCGGGAGGCTTTCGAGCGTCTTAATGTAGTCGGGTGACAAGTTTTCTTTGTTGTCATACGGGTTTAGCTGCATGAAGCCATAGTTGTCGGGATCGGTGAGATACGTCTTGGTCTCCGGGTCCTGCTTGGTCTTGAATAGCTTGTAGGTCCAGTGCCCCTTGTCCGGGGGGTTCTCGTCGTAGTACATCTTCAATGGCAACGGCTTCTTGGTGACCGTATCGGTGACGAGCTGCGCTAAGCGAGTGACCGCCATGTTGCGGCTGTTGTATGGGATCTGGCTGCACTCATTCAGCATGATGGTGGCGTACTCAGAGCCCAAGATTTTCTCGGTTCGCTCTTTGTCATCGAGTCCGCCGAACCAGACCTCAGAGCCTCCGGGGAAGCGAGCAAACCAATCGGAGCGATTGATCTGGACGTCCACATCCGGAAAGCAGAGCGCACGCACTTTAGGAAACGTGTCATGGACGATCGACTGTTTCACATGGCCAAACCTGAATCGCATGATCGCGTGCCGTGAGCCAGGCGCCTTCAAGGCTCTGATCATAATTGCGCGCACTTCCAGAAATGTCTTCCCAGATCTGGAACCGCCCGCGAGCATGATGTGCGTCGGCGATGAGGCCAAGAGAGCATTGGCCTCCTCCTGCTTCGGGGTGAGCTTGAATGTCAATGGGCGTAGGCCAGGCGGGTATCTGATTTGATCGTGCTATCCGCCCATTCCATGATGCCCTTCACGAAAGCGAGACTGTCTTCGCGCGTCAATGAGCCCACTACGGTCACCTTCTTGCCATTGGTGCGCACCATGACGATAGCGCCCGTGTCTTTGGACATGGCGACGGAGTACTGGGATTCTTTCGGTTTCTTCATAGCTTGCTATCCGTCGAGGAGATCATGAGAGGATGGCTCTTATCGCCACGCAACGTGGTGTCTGTTTTGGCCCGCCACTGATCGGGCTTGCGATTGGTCAGCCAAAGCGTGGCCGCGCCCACATCGGGAGGAACGTGCTCAACATAGGGTGTCACCGTCACTGCGCCTTCATAACTCGTGAAGTGCACCGCGTTGAAGGTGTATCCAACTGCACGATGATAGAGCGATCGTTCTACACGCTCATCGCAAATCTCTTTTCCCGCTTGTAATGCCTCGCGAAATTCGGGGTGAGCTTTTTGCCATCGGTAAAGCGTAGACACATGAATGCCAAGACTTTCTGCCACTTCAAAATCAGTCGAACCACTCACACATAGGTTATGAACGGTCTCGCAGAATGCGGGGTCATAGTCAGTAGGCCGTCCAACTGATGTAGTCACGTGACTGCCTGTTCACGCAAGATTGCGGGGCTGTACCACCAACTGACGAAGGTCTGAGCCTCAAAGCTCGAGGCGAACTCAATGCCATTGGCGAGTTCGGGTTTGTACTCCTCGCCCAAGAGCGTTGCGCGATAGGAGCCATCGGTGAAGCGCTTCAAATCGAGCAATGCGCCAGGCGTCCAGTCGGGGGGATAGTTCACGTCTCAATCCCGCAGACATCTTCCTGCCGGCAGTGAATGTGAAGTCGGTCACCCCAGTAGAACTGCTCGTACTTCAGGTGCGGGTCCAACAGCACGGTCTGACCGATCTTGACCTCGGTCTTGATGAACTGTATGCCCTCCCAAGTCTTCGTGCGCTTGTGCTTATCCTGGCTGTCGTACTGCTTGCGATAGTGCCCGGGGCCGATCGCTCGACAGATACCGCGCACCGGATCTCCACCCGGGGGTACGATGAGAATGCGCGAATGGATCACATCCAAGGGTTCGACCACCATCTGATCGCGCAAGGGTCGGATATTGGAATCGGCTGGGATGAAGGTGAGATTCTCATCGGTCATCCGCACGCCGCGCTCGGTCTTCGATGCTTCAAAGCGCTTGCCCTTCGGGCGACGGCGCGAGCGGGCCAAGGGTGAGGGCATCATCGCTTTTTGGCCGCTTGCTTCGCTTCGGAATACGCGACAGCTAAACGCTGCTTCTGCTTGGGAAAGGATTTCTGGGCATCTTTGGAGCCCATGAATCTTCCTACGAACCTGCTTAAGGGCTCTCCCTTCTTTCTCTCGGGCACAATCCTCGCCTTCTAAGTGCGTGCGCGGACTATTGCAAATATTTCATTGCAAATCATTAGCGATAAATTGTTATGCGGTTTCACTATTGCCGCGATACCGTCGCTCTTTGGCGAGGGCGATGATGTGCGCGACATAGGCGACCGAGATGCCAAACTTATACGCGAGCTGCTCTTGAGTCCCGAGCTCCACTTTGCGCCGATGCCACTCGAGGATGGCGGCTTTGACTTCGGGGGTTGCCTTAATCTCTTTCATTTGATCACCAGATAGATCGCGCCGGTGAGCGCTGCACAGACCAAACACGCATAGCACACCACGCGCCAACGCTGCGCCGGGGTGCGCTCATCGATGACCTCGTAGCGGCGAGGGAGACGCCCACGCTTGGGGGCGATGTAGATTCGTTCACTTTTTTCCATTGGTCCCCCATTTCCCTGTGGCTTGTTTTTCGCGAATGTTGAGTACGTGATTCTGGGCATCCACGGCCGTGCGTACGATCACAACCTTGGAACCCCGCCAATCGTTCTGAAAGCGAATCTGGGAGGGCTCCAATTGCCCGTGCTCGGTCTTGACCTCGACGAGTTCAGTGCGGCCAGCACACCCCACCATCAGATCAGGACAGCCAAATCCGACCTTGTGCAGCTCGACCACGGAACAGAACATCTCCTCGTACGCGCGCACGATTTCCGTGTGATTCGAGTCAGTGCGGCCCTGGGCAGCGGGATTTCTCACGAGAATGGCCTCACATCGCGGATTGATCGGAAGGCGTCATCCGGTAGATAGCGGATCG